>CAYNTZ010000048.1:0-12123 GCA_964400365.1 uncultured Planctomycetales bacterium
AAAGAACTTCCTTATACTAACAGCGACTGGTATTTAATGGCGCATGTGTCACCGCTTTATCATGATGTTCGTCATTCTATTGGCGCGGTGCATTTGATTAAATTGTTGGCTAAGGCGTTGGGGACGAAAGCGGAGGATCTGAGATTCCTGATGCAGGTCGCGTCTGTGCATGACTTTGATCCGACACGTAATTTAGATACACCTGCGCGTGTGCGCAATACCATTGAGGCGTTAAAGAGTGATTGGAAGGCTAGTGTCGACGGGGCAGAGGGCCAATCTTTAGATGGAAATACACAACGTTCATTTTTACGTGATGAATTAGGTTGGAATGAATTACAGTTTTATAATGCCTTAGCCATTATCCAGCGCAGTGAATTTCCTTTTTGGCCAACTAAGAGCAAAGATATAATCTCTGGTCAAGAAATTAAAATAGAGAATCCTAATTACACAAAGGACGGCACAACGCCACTTAAAGAATATGAGGCATACCTTGATAAAATTAAGGAAATATCGGGTAATCCGCGTGAAGAGGAGATATTTACCAGGACATGGGCAGCATATTTTGCAGAATTTGCTGATAAGGTTAATGGCTATGCCCGCCTGCCATTTGCTCAAGTATATCAAATGGAAAAAGATTTAGTGCAGGAAAAACGAAATAGCGGAGAAGCTGTAACCGATGAATTTTTCTTGAAAGGATCATATTTCTTTTTAACAAAGTTGATTAGCGTCGAGCAGGATGAGCAATTAGCCAGGGAGGCGGGTTTAGTCGATATAAAATGGATGACACTTGCAGAGGCAATGAATCAGTCATCGGAAATAGAAAAGGAAAAGAATCGATTAAAAAATAATAGAGATTTATTTAGAGGCGAAGAGAGTCTTTATCGGTTGTTTGAAATAGATAATGTGCCGTACAAAGCATTGCTTAGCAAGATACGCGAGAAAATGAAGGATGGGGCGTTTATTGATGAGGAGTTAAAGAGAATTATAAAAGAAAAAGGGTTTGATCAGGTGTCGCTTGAAGGAAAAACTGTTGATACTCCTTGGTTTAGCGAAACGGAGCTTAGGGATATGGGCAATGTAAGAAGGAAGGTTTGGGAGGATGAAAAAAAGTGGATGCACTTGTTTAGCAACAAGATTATCTTAATGCAATTTATTGAATCAATGGTTGATCCAAAGGATGCTACGCGTGATTCATTGGAAAAGGTAATTGAAGACGCAATGGAGATTGAAAGCTTAGGCAAAACTGATGGTGCGCCAAAGCCTAAGTATGTTGAAAAAGCGATTACAGAGTTGTTGGTGCTCAATTCATTGCGTGATCAATCTTTAGTTAGTGCGGCCATGGGTACAGAAGCTGCCCCGGGTGGTATTGATTTAACTGCGGGTAAATTACAACTAGAGGTAAAGAGTGCCAATGGTGTAGCGCCAACGCAGTTTAACATTGATCCCGCCATGCTGGCCCGTTATCAAAACGCCTCAGGCCTTGTCCCCGTCATTATCCGCATGGAACCCATGCAAAATCTTCCTGCCTTCTTGGGGCTTAACGTGGCCTCCTCCCAGACACAACTCGCTTCCCAATAATCTTTGCCATCCCTGTTGCCTTGCGCAGTAAATTCCCGTAGAATAAAACCCATGAAGAAGACAAAACATCTCAAGAATATTTTTATCTCTGCCATCCACCAAAATGCGGGCAAGACCACCATTTCCCTAGGGTTGTTCAAGAATTTCCAGGAACGCAAGATTAAGACGGCATTTATGAAGCCCGTCGGGCAAGAGACTGTCAGTTACGAGGACAAGGCCATTGATAAGGACACCTATCTTATTGGCGAGGTCTATCACTGCAAGAAGCACATTAAGGACATGAGTCCGGTTACCGTCGGCAAGGGCTACACCGAGCGCTACATCCTAAATCCCCAGAAAGAAGAATTGCAAAACCGCATCTTAAAATCGTTTAAGACCATCACCAAGGGGAAGGATGCGATTATTGTTGAGGGGACGGGGCACGCCGGGGTTGGCTCTGTCATTGATTGCTCTAATGCGGATGTGGCGGCCCTTTTAGGCTCTAAGGCCCTGATTATTTCTGGCGGTGGTATTGGTCGAGCCATTGATGAGATTATGCTCAACAAGGCCCTTTTTGACCAACGCAACGTCGAGGTCTTGGGGGTTATTATCAATAAGGTGCTTCCCGACAAGTTAGATAAGATTAGGGGCATTGTCGGTAAGGGTTTGGAACGTAAGGGTATCCGCCTGCTTGGCGTTATCCCGGAACTGGAAATGTTAAGCGCTCCGACTGTAGAGCAAATCAAGGAACGCTTGGATTTAAAGATATTTTCTGGTGAAGAAAACTTACGCACCCGCGTGCATGATGCGATTGTAGCAGCCATGGAGCCGTATAACATGATCGGCCATTTGAGGGATGGCGCCTTGGTTATTACGTCAGGGGACAGGGTTGATAATATTTTAGTTGCCGTTTCATCCTATTTGCTGCAGGAAAAGCGTTCAGTCAAGGTGGCTGGCCTTATTTTAACGGGCGGATTGATTCCCGACGCTAAGATTGCGGGCTTGTTAAAGGATAGCCGTATCCCGGTGCTTTATTCAGACAAGGACACCTATACCATTGCCGCGGCTATTGAAAATATGACGCCCAAGATTCAAAAGACGGACAAAGATAAGATCTTAGAAGCCCGCCGTCTGGTTAAGAGCTATGTGGATGTGGGCATGATACTGGATTCTTTGTAGGGAAATTGTCCCAATAAGCCTTGACTAGAGGCCTAATTCAGTCTAAATTTATGTCTTCCTAAGTATTTTTCATAAACAGGCGTAAGCCAACGTTGCTCCAAGATTAATATGTTAGAGTATATTGGAATTATTTTCACCTTTGCTGTTGCCCTGGGGCTTGCCTTTACCTTATTGGTTATCCCTAGTTTTTTGGCGCCAAAGATGCCGACGGAAGCCAAGTCGAAGACCTTTGAATGCGGCAAGGAACCTTTTAGTTTGCCTGGCGGAAATATGCCCGTGCATTTTTATACGGTGGCCATGCTCTTTATTATTTTTGACGTGGAAATGGTTTTCTTATTTCCCTGGGCGGTGAAATTCAGGGATTTAGGCCTTTTTGGTTTAGCGGAGATGGCGGTGTTTATGGGCTTTATCGTATTGGGCTTTTGGTACGTTATTAAAAAACGCGCCCTGGATTGGGAGTAAATCTATGTCCTTAGGCAATTCGGCTAATAATTTTTTTACTTCAAAAATAGATGATGCCCTAGGCTGGGCGCGCAAATTTTCTATTTTTCAATACCCGTTTGTGACGGCTTGCTGCGGGATGGAATATATGTCAACGGCGGCAGGGCATTATGACATTGACCGTTTTGGGGCAGGGTTCCCACGGTTTTCCCCGCGCCAATCGGATGTGCTTTTTGTGGTGGGGACCATCTCACATAAGATGGCGCCTGTCTTAAAGAAGGTGCATGACCAGATGTGTGAGCCAAAGTGGGTGGTGGCCTTTGGCGTGTGTACGTGTACCGGCGGTTTTTATGATAATTATTCGACGGTGATGGGCATTGATACCATTATCCCGGTTGATATTTATATCCCTGGCTGTCCGCCCCGCCCGGAGAATGTCATTGATGGGTTAATGAAACTTCAAGACAAGATTCAAAAAGGTGAGCAGTCACGTACCCTATATGATCCTAATGCCAAGACGGGCCGGCCGGATGATTTGGTGCAAGGCTATTCCATTGAACAACATATTAAACACATAGAAGCTTAAATATGACCCCGCTTGAACGTATCCAGGAGAAATTTGGGACAAGCATCATCAGCACGCACGCTTTTAGGGGCGATGAGACAGCGGTGATTAATCCATCTGTGCTGTTGGACGTTGCGCAATTTTTAAAAACAACGCCGGAGCTGGATTTTAATTTCCTGATGGATTTAACAGCCGTTGACTATTTGTTTTATGCCGGCGGCCGGATTCAAAAAGATCAGCGTTTTGAGGTGGTGTACCATTTCTTTTCATTAACGCATAATACACGCATCCGCATTAAGGTGCCGGTGGATGAGAAGACCCCAGAAGTAGATAGCTTAAATGACCTGTGGGCGTCAGCTAATTGGTATGAGCGGGAAGTGTGGGACATGTTTGGGATTAAATTTAAAGGTCATCCGGATTTGCGGCGCATTTTAATGTACGAAGAGTTTCAAGGGCATGCGCTGCGCAAGGATTACCCAGTTGATAAGCGCCAGCCATTAATCGGCCCGCAGAATTAAGGTTTTTTATGGCAATACAAAAACGATCCATGTTATTAAATGTTGGTCCTTCGCACCCAGCCATGCACGGGGTTATCCGCCTTGTTATGGAACTAGACGGCGAGAAAATTAAGGGCTTAGATGTTGAAATTGGTTACCTGCACCGCGCTTTTGAGAAGATGTGCGAGACGGTGATGTATAACCAATGCTTCCCTTATACGGATCGTTTGAATTATGTTTCGCCCTTGATTAATAATGTCGGTTTTGCCATGACGGTGGAGAAATTATTAGGCATTGATGTGCCTGAGCGCGCTAAATATATCCGGGTTATCATGAGCGAGATTTCACGTGTGACAGATCACCTAACCTGTATTGGTGCCTCGGCGATGGAATTGGGCGCTATGTCGGTATTCTTATACATGATTAAGGCGCGGGAATATCTATATGAGCTAGTTGAAGAAATAACCGGTGCTCGGTTGACGATTTCCTATGTGCGTATCGGCGGGGTGAAGGCTGATTTAACTGAAAATTTTGCGGATCGGGCTTTCCAGAAGATTGCGGATGTGCGTAAGGTTTTGATTGAAGCTGACGAGCTCTTGACGCGTAATCGCATCTTTTTTGACCGCATGAAGGGCATTGGGGTTATTTCAAAGGAAGATGCTATTTCCCACGGCATTACCGGGCCGTTCTTACGCTCGACCGGTGTGGCCTATGATGTGCGCAAGGCTTCACCCTATTTGATTTATGATAAGCTTGATTTTGAAGTTCCCGTCGGTACTAATGGGGATAACCTAGACCGTTATTTTGTGCGCATGGCTGAGATGGAACAATCCTTGCGCATGATTGAACAGTGTTTCCAGCAGATTCCTGATGGCGCCATTGCCGGAGATATTACCGGTGAGGTTTTAACAGGTGCCCAAATGGTTGACCGCGCCAAGATGGGGGAAACCGAAGGCCTTTTGGCTGATCAAGTCGATTGCGACCCAACCCTGCAAGGCTCCACAAAAAAGTATCACGATGGGGTTAATTCTAACCGGCATGATGTGGTGTTGCCGGCCAAGGAAGAGACTTACGGAAATATTGAAGGCTTGATGAATCATTTTAAGCTGGTGATGTATGGCCATGGCATTCGCCCTCCGGTGGGAGAAGCTTACTTTTGTGTGGAAGGGGCTAATGGCGAATTAGGTTTTTATATTGTTTCTGACGGTCGGGATAATCCCTGGCGGGTGCGTGTGCATCCCCCGTGCTTTCCTATTATGGCCGCCTTGCCGAAATTGTTAATTGGTGATCAAATGGCTGACCTGGTTCCAACCTTTGGGTCAGTCAACATGATTGCCGGTGAATTGGATAGATAGAAGGAGAGGGTTATTTTTACGCCAGAATTACAACAACAGTTAGACAAGATTGTCGCTAAATACGACCAGCGCCGGGCCGCGCTCTTGCCGGTCCTGCATGCGGTGCAGGAAGCCCAGGGCTTGATTTCCCCGCAAGCCGAAGGCGATGTGGCGGCCTATATCGGCATCCCCGTCGTGCAGGTGCATGAGGTTGTGTGTTTTTATCATTTGTTCCATACTCAGAAAAAAGGCAAATGCCATTTTTCTATCTGTCAAACAACTGCCTGTGCCTTGCGTGGTTCGGAAGAAGTCATTGAGCATCTGGAAAACCGTTTAAAGATTAAGTCAGGTGAGACTACACCCGACGGTAAGTTTTCCTTGACCGTGGTGGAATGTTTGGGCGCTTGTGAGATTGCGCCGATCATGCAGTGCAATAAGGATTATATAGGCAACTTAAACAAAAAGAAGATCGATGAATTAATCGATCAACATAAATAAGCCATGCAAAAAATCTTAAGTAAGAATTTTGGTGTTGATGGTGCACATTTGCTCTCCAGCTATTTAAAAGAGGGCGGTTATGATGCGGCTAAAAAAGCGCTTACCACCATGAATAGCGCGCAGATTATTGATGAGGTTAAGAAGGCTAACCTGCGTGGTTTAGGCGGCGCAGGATTCCCGACGGGTATGAAGTGGAGCTTTATCCCACAGGCTAACCCTAAGCCAAAATACCTAGTTATCAACGGTGATGAAGGGGAGCCGGGCACCTTTAAAGATAAGTATATCTTTGAGTTTACCCCACATGCGCTGTTAGAAGGCATTATCATCACCTGCTTTGCCATTAGTTCACATAAGTGTTATGTCTATATCCGCGGCGAATATGTCAAGCAAATTGCCCGTGTGCAAGGCGCTATTGATGAGGCCTATGCTAATGGGTATTTGGGCAAGAATATCATGGGTACGGGTTATGATCTAGATGTGGTGGTCCATCCTGGTGCCGGTGCCTATATTTGCGGGGAAGAAACATCCCTGTTAGAGTCCCTTGAAGGCAAGAAGGGTTTTCCAAGGTTAAAACCGCCTTTTCCAGCGGTGGTCGGTTTGTTTGGATGTCCGACGGTGATTAATAATGTGGAAACTATTTCTTGTGTCGGCCCGATCATTAATATGGGTGCTGAGGCTTACGCTAAATTAGGCTGTGAAAAGAATGGCGGCAACCGCTTGTTTTGCGTCAGCGGCCATGTGAATAAGCCAGGTGTATATGAATTGCCTAATGGCATTACCTTGCGTGAATTAATTTATGACCATGCCGGCGGCATCTTGGGCGGCCGTAAACTTAAAGCAGTTATTCCCGGCGGCATCTCAGCGCCGCTGTTAACTCCTGATCAGCTTGATGTGAAGATGGATTTTGATTCTCTAAAGGCTGCAGGCACCATGGCTGGGAGCGGCGGTATTATTGTCATGGATGAAACCACAGACATGGTCTGGGCGGCGATGATTGCGGCACGTTTTTACGCGCATGAATCTTGCGGCCAATGCTCACCGTGCCGTGAAGGCAGCGGCTGGGTGTACCGGGCGATTAAGAGGATTTATCATGGCCAAGGCCGCAAGAGCGATTTAGTTTCCTTGCCGGGCATTGTGAATAATATCGGGGGGAATACCATTTGTGCTTTTGGAGATGCCACCACCATGTGCATCAGTTCCTATGTAGGTAAATTCCGCCATGAATTTGAAAATAAGATTAATTCAGCCACCGAGAACGTATGCCAAAAATAACTATTGATGGAAAAGAAGTTGAAGTTCCAGCGGGAACAACAATCATTCAAGCTGCTGATAAGCTGGGTATTGATATTCCCCGTTACTGTTATCACCCAGCCTTGCCAGTGTCGGGTAATTGCCGCATTTGCATGGTGGAAGTCGAGAAACAGCCTAAATTACAAATTGCCTGCTATACGCCTATTGCTGAAGGCATGGTGATTAAAACAAATTCACCCAAGGTCTTAGAAACTCGCAAGACGGTGCTGGAATTCTTACTTGTTAATCATCCGCTGGATTGCCCGGTTTGCGACCAAGCTGGAGAATGTAAACTACAAGATTATTATATGCAGCATGGCCAATACAATAGCCGGCTGGGGGACGAGAAGGTTAAGAAAGAAAAGAAAGCGTTCTCTATTGGGCCCAATGTCATGCTTGACCAAGAGCGCTGTATTCTGTGCACCCGTTGCGTGCGTTTTGCTAATACCATTACCAAAACCAATGAGCTAGGTGTTTTTGAGCGCGGTGACCATTCACAGCTGGATGTGTACCCTGGCCAAGAATTAGATAATAAATATTCTGCCAACGTTGTTGATATTTGCCCAGTCGGGGCCTTAACGGACAAGGATTTCCGTTTCAAATGCCGCGTTTGGTATTTGGAGAAAACGAAATCTGTTTGCCCAGGCTGTGCGCAAGGCTGCAACATCACCGTCGAGTGGGATAAGGCGCGCCCGCATCAGCACAAAAAAGACCGCGTGATGCGCCTAAAGCCCCGGCATAATCCGGATGTGAATGATTACTGGATTTGCGATAGCGGCCGCTACAATTATAAATTCATTGACCAAAAACGTATCACCGCCCCACAATTAAATAACGATTTGATTTCTTGGGATAAGGCCATTGATGCCTTGTATGCGGCGATTGCTCCGCTGAAGAAATCCAGCCGTGGCAGCCGCGTTGGGATCATTGCCTCAGCCCAGCTGACTAATGAAGATTTGTTTGTTCTGCGCAAAGCCGCTAATGATATAGGCGCGCAGATTTCTTTTAAGGTGCCGCAAAAGCCGGCCGAGAGCGATGATTTCCTTATTAAAGCTGACCGCAACCCAAATACGGCAGGTGCAGCAGCTATTTTAGGTGAGGGTGTTGAAGCAGTTTCCATTATTGAAAAAGCCAAACAAGGTGATATCGACGTGCTTTATGTGTTTGGGCATGACCTAGTTGAGATGTTTGGCAAGGAAACAGTGGCGGCACTAGCAAAGAAGCTAAAGCTTTTCGTTTATCAGGGCAGCAATATTAATGAAACCTGTTCCTATGCTAACTTGATTTTACCAAGCGCTGTTTATGCCGAGAAGGATGGGACCTTCACGAATTTCAAGGGCCGCGTGCAGCGCATCTTGCCGGCTTTTATGCCGATGGGTGAGTCAAAAGGGGATTGGCAGATTGTTGGATTGCTTGCCGATAAATTAGGTTCCCCGTTAGCATATAAGAATTCAGAACAAGTGTTTAATGATTTGGCCAAGAATGATACTGGCTTTGCCCAGCTCAATTATACCGTCATCGGCGACCAGGGCGCAATGTTAAGCAAATAACTATGGAAGACATTTTAATCAAATTAGCATTAGCAGCAGGCACCATCCTAATTATGTTTAGTTTGGCAGGCTTATTGACCTGGGTTGAGCGCAAGCAATCAGCGGTGATGCAGGACCGCATTGGCGCCAATCGTGCCAAAATATTTGGGTTTAAAGCCTTGGGGCTATTCCATGCGATTGCAGACGTTGGAAAGATGTTGTGTAAGGAAGAATTTATCCCAAACGGTGCGAATAAATTCTTGTTTAATTTAGCACCCTACCTATCTGTTGTGTTTGCGTTGGTTGGTTTTGCCGCTATCCCGATTGGCAATCAGCTGATTCTAGGGGATAAGGTCATTGAATTACAGGCGGCTAATATCAATATTGGCTTATTGTTCGTCTTTGCCATGATGTCCATGGGCGTTTATGGCGTTGTATTGGCAGGTTTTTCGTCGAATAACAACTATGCTTTTTTAGGCGGCATGCGCGGGTCAGCGCAAATGATTGCCTATGAAATCACCATGGGTGCGGCCATCATGGGCATCGTCATGGTGTACAACACCCTCGATATGCAGGCCTTGGTGCGGGCTCAAGGTGAATATATGCTAGGCGGTTGGCTACCGAAGTGGGGCGTTTTTTGCCAACCATTAGCGTTCCTGCTGTTTTTAACAGCGGCGACGGCTGAAACCAAGCGTACGCCTTTTGATTTGCCTGAAGGCGAATCTGAGATTATTGGTTATTTCGTTGAATATAGCGGCATGAAGTTCGGTATGTTTTTCTTGGCGGATTTAATTGAAACAGTCTTAGTGGCTGCCTTGATGGCGACGTTATTTTTAGGTGGTTGGCAGGTGCCATACCTGCACCCGGATGGGTTTCATTTCCCCTGGGGGGCTACGGTTGCCATGGGACATATACCAGTTGTTTTATTAGGCGTTGGGGCCTTCTTTACCAAGGTGGCTTTCTTTATTTGGGTCTTAATGGCAGTGCGCTGGACCTTGCCGCGTTTCCGGTATGACCAGCTGATGAATTTAGGTTGGAAAATATTATTACCCACGTCCTTAATAAATATTGCGGTGACCGCTATTGTGATCACCTTATTAAAAGGTTAAGCAACAATGGACAATCAACAAAAGCCTGAATTATCAAAATACTTTGATCCTAAAAGCCCGTATGCCGCCCTGCGCGTGCAGCAGATGAAGCGTTCTTGGAAAATGCAGAACCGCCGGGAATTGACTTGGTGGGAAAACACTTATTTACCGTCGGTATTTAGCGGATTATATTTGACGTCACTGCACTTTTTCCGTAATTTGACTCTACATATCTTGCATTTGGTTGGCTTAAAGCGCGATGTGGCGGCGGCAGTGACCTATCAATACCCGGAACAACCGCGTCCTTTAGCTAAGCGTTTACGCACCCGTCACCGCCTGATGAAGCGTGATGATGGAACCCCGCGCTGTGTGGCGTGTATGATGTGCGAGACCGTGTGCCCAGCGCGCTGTATCGAGATTACCGCGGCGGAACACCCAGATCCTAATATTGAGAAATTTCCTTCCGAGTTTAAAATCGACCTAGGCAAATGCGTGTATTGTGGTTTTTGTGCTGAAGTCTGCCCTGAAGATGCCATCCGCATGGACACGGGCATCGTCAACACCGCCGAATATTCCCGCGAAAGCATGATCTACGACAAAAAGCGTTTGATGGACACGTAAAATCATCCAAACCGTGTAGTCTTCCAATAGAAGTGGGGTGATCATGTTTGAGCAATTAAACCTTACCGTTGAATTCCAAATGAGCCTGCTTTTGTTTGTGGCCTTGGCAGGTTATTTGATGGCCGCCCAAGTCAATCAATCCGCCGTGATCGGTTCAATCGTGGCAGGCTTGATTATAGGCCCTAGTTTCCTGGGGCTTATCACCTATACTGATTTTGTGGAGAGCATGGCGCATCTAGGCGCGGTGATCCTACTTTTTGTTGTCGGGCTTGAATTCAAGTTAAAAGATGTTTTCCAATGGCGCTATGGTTTGATTGCCTTAGCCGGCGTGATTGTGCCTTGGATTGGCGGGTATTTGACCGCAACCCTCTTTGGGCACAGCGCTGCTAATGCGATTTTTACAGGCACTGCTCTAACAGCCACCAGCATTGCCATTACGGCCAATGTCTTAAAAGAAATGGGCAAACTGCAAAGCGATGCAGCCAAGGCCATTATTGGCGCCGCGGTGATTGATGATGTGATTAGCCTTGTAGCCCTATCTTTATCTAACCAAATTGTTGACGGATCCTTATCAATCACCTCTGTTATCAAGCCCATCTTAAGCAGTGTGGTATTTTTGGTTGCGGGTATCTATATCGGCCAGAAATTCTTGCTTCCTTTAATAGAGCGCATCGATAAGGGGCCTTTATCGCAGAAGCATCCGGAGTTTATTTTTATTTTTGTCATGATGCTGGCCTTTTCCTATGCCATGGCAGCGGAGTTGCTGCATCTCTCAGCCATTGTAGGGGCCTTTGCCGCGGGCATTTCTTTAGAAGGGGTGTCCTTGCGTCATGGCAAGAGTTATAAAGAAGGGGCGGAGTACATGTATATTATTTTCGCCCCCATTTTCTTTGTGTCTTTAGGCATCTTGGTTGATATCCATGTGTTAAAGCCTGATGTGATATGGTTTTTGTTAGTTTTGACAGCGGTGGCTGTCCTAACCAAGTTAATCGGCTGTTTTATAGCAGCCAAGGCGCAGGGCCTTTCAACAAGGGATGCCGCCATCATTGGTGTTGGCATGTCACCGCGCGGTGAGGTCGCCATGATCGTTGGTCTAATCGGGCTGGATAAGCATATTATCAATCAAGAAACCTATGCTGCCATTATTTTCATGAGCCTTTTGACTACCATCTTAGCTCCAGTGATGTTAAAGCAGTTGTACCGCTAGGGAAAAACCTTGCTTTATCGATTGTTTTGAGTTAAAAAGAGAAGGATCAATTTTTAAAGGGTCTGGAGAAATTTTTCCAGAGGATATTTGATGGTCGGGCCGCCATCTAGTCGCAAGACTGGGTGACGGCTTTTGTATTTTTAGAAAAGGAAGACCATGAAAATAACCTTAAGATTGATTCTGTTTCTTGTTGGGATTGTGGCGGTGGTGGCCTTTACCTTTTCCTTTTGGCAGGTAAGGCAAGAAGAAGACCGCCTTAAGATAGACTTAGAAAAAAGGGCCAGTGTTATTGCCGATAGTTTGGAGCTTGCCATTGA
>CAYNTZ010000049.1:0-12098 GCA_964400365.1 uncultured Planctomycetales bacterium
ATTAAAAATAAGGCTAAACAAAAAAATAATTTAATCATAAAGCAACCCCCTGCTCTTTTAACGCATATTGTATTTGCTCATACCACTTATAATAACCGCCCGCCCCCGGATGCAAGGCATCCGGCCCATAAAAAAATGGGGTATTTTTAAGCGCAGGATCATCCGCTAAATTACGAAATAAGTCAACGTAGATCGCATCATAGGCCTTTGCTTGGAACTGGTAAATCGCCCGCAACCTTAATGTCCGCTCGGTCATGATATGATTAAATGGCCAAATAAAAACCGGCGCAATCCCCACATTACCTGAATGCAAAATCACCACCCGGTCCGCAACTGATTTTGCCCGCGCCAATAATTGCGGCAAATCAATAGCAATTTGCTCATAGGGGGTAAAACGTAAAATATCATTGCCGCCTACTTGAATAATCACCAAGTCATAACGATCCCCGGCATCCGGCCGCCATACTTGCAACAGCTCATTTAACCTTAATCCATTACGGCTGATATTAGTAATATTAGCCTGCGGGTAGTCCTTGCCAAAATAACCAGCCACACTATGGTGATGGCAATCTGCCCCCGTACCAACGGCTGTGCTATCGCCTAAAAAAAGAATCCTGCGATCAGCCATCGGATTTTCTTGGGCATAGGGCGTAACATTATACGCGCCCTTGCGTAAATAAACAGTCAGCACAATAATCTGCGCAGCAAACAATAACATCGCGACTAATAAAGCCCCCATTACCAAACGCAACACCCATTGCATCACAGCAGATTGGCTGATCATTCAACCTTCCCCTCTGGAGGCAATATTATTTCACCGCTCCCGTTTCCCCCTTGACTACAAAACAACTCCACCTTAATCACATCATTTTCTTGAGCTGCAAGCACCACATCATTACTAAATCCCCATGCCAAAACCTGACGCGGGTAATTAAGCACCTGCACTTCCTTGCCATTCTGCGTAACCACCAAGCGGCGCAAATAATGACGCTCCAACCTGTCTGACGGATGTTGGGCTTCCACATGCAAGATTTGACCTTCTTTATCATAAGATAATTTAATTTCCCGTGGAGGCGTGGCCCAAACTGGCGACACTGTCAAAGCCAATATAAAGAATGGAATTAATCTGACAACCCGCGGCCACATCATAAATTTGCAAAGCCCCCATTTAAAATAAAGGCTATGATTAACTCACCCCAAAATAACGATACCAAGGCACCCAAGACCAAGAATGGGCCATAGGCAATAGTGTTATCCTTGGTGCGCATCTTTTCAATAATGCCAAAGACAGCACCAAAGAAAGGGGCAATGAAAAATGCAAGGATGGCTAATTTCCATCCCAAGAAAGCTCCCACCATGGCTAATAATTTCACATCGCCCCCGCCCATGGATTCTTTGCGGAAAATAATATCACCAACAAGTCCCAGCGCATAAATCAATCCGCCGCCAATCAGGAAACCAGCCAAGGCAGAACCCAAGCTTGCCATATGAACACCCCAGGGCATCGGCACATACACTAATAACGCATTAATCAAGGCAAGCCCCACCAAGGCTGATAGCACTAATAACTTTACCGGACGGTCTTGGGCAGGAGAATCCTCCTCCATCAAATGCTTGCAAAAATAAGGATATACCCACATGAGCAGCAAACATAATAAAACAATGCCGCAGGCAATCAAGGTGGATAAGGGCAAATCAACCACAGCCATGGGATGCAAAGCTGGAATCAACGCACTTAAAGCAATCCCCGCATACATCCCCCCCACAGAAACCTCATCAGGAATAATGCGATGTTCGAAATCAACAAAGGTGGCCACAATAAAACAACAGATCATCACAGCGTAAGGCACAAGCACTGCTTGCAAGCCATAATACTGGTATAAGAATAAAAAAGCCCCTGCGGTTAATAGTTCCACCAGCCAATAACGAAAGGCAATGCTTGCCTTACAGGCACGGCAGGAGCCGCGCAGGATTAACCAGGAAAGCAGCGGAATATTATCAAACCATTGGATCGGGTTTTGGCATTTAGGGCAGTGTGACGACGGAAAGACCACGGACTTCTCATGCGGCAGGCGGACAATGCAGACATTTAAAAAACTGCCGATAATTGCCCCTAAGCAAAAAATAAAAATCGGCATTAGGCTTAGATCAATGCTCATTTCTTAATCCCCTCATCGAGCGCCTTGCGCATCACCTTCTTGGTCTTATCATCCAATTCAATTTCCGCCCAATGCTGGAAGGCCAAGACTCCCTGATAAAACAACATCCCTAAGCCGTTGGCTGTTTTAGCGCCCTTAGCCTTGGCTGCCGCCAATAATTTAGTTTGAGCCGGTGCATAAATCACATCGTAGACCAGCATATCCTTATGCAGCAAGGTTTCGTCAATAATCAAGGGGGCATCTGCCTTCATGCCCACCGACGTGGTATTAATCAACAGGTCTGCCAATTCAATATTAAGATCTTCCGGATTATCCACCACCTCAATAATGCTGGTGTCAATTTCTTCGCCAATGGCCTTGACCAGGCTTTGCGCATGCGCCAAGGTGCGGTTATATAGGGAAATCTTTTCCGGACGTTCATCCAATAAACATAGCACAGAAAGGATTGAACGGGTCGTGCCACCTGCTCCAAGCACCGCAATGCGCTTACCACTTAGATTAATACCCATTTCTTTTAAATGAACAAGAAAACCCGGACCGTCGGTATTATACCCATGTATCTTTCGGTCATGGCCAATCACCAGGGTGTTAACCGCCCCCACTTTTTGGGCAAAAGGATCAAGTACATCAACAAAGGCCAAGGCCTTCTCTTTATAAGGCACAGTGACATTCAGCCCAAAGATCGGGTTATTCTTTTCCTTTAAATCTTCAAAGAAAAGCTGCAGCTCTTCATCGTCAAGTAATGGGAAAAGCTTATAAACCGCGTTAACCTTAAGCGCCTTAAAAGCAGCATTATGCATCAACGGCGAGAGACTATGCTCAACCGGATTCCCAATAATGCCATATATAGCTGGTGGTTCGTATAACATATTTGCTAACGTGAGTACGCTTGCAGTTATTATGTTCGGCACCGGAATACCTGCCCGTTGGCTACGGTTTACAGTTCGCCCGTCTTAAAGCAAATCTTGCATTTTGACGGACTCACTGTAAATCCTTGCCAACCTTTGGGCAGGCATTCCGCATGTGCCTTCACATAATAACTGCAACCGCACTCTCCCCTCGTAAAAGAATTCCTATTTTGATTTACCCTGCTGCGCTAAATAATTATTAATCGCATTAACATACGCCTTCGCTGAGGCTTCGATAATATCCGTACTTGCCCCACGGCCCATGACGGTTTTGCCTTCGATGGAGGCTTTAACCTTCACTTCCCCTAAGGCATCCTTACCCTGAGTCACCGCTTGTAAGGCATAGTCTAATAATTTCCCCTTTAATTTAGCAATCGCTTCAATGGCCTTATAACAGGCATCCACTGGACCATCGCCTGTTGATGTATTGGTTAATTGCTTGTCCTTAAATTTCAAGGTAATGGTAACCTTAGGCGCCATGCTAGTACCGGACAAAGAATTCATGTCCACTAAGGAATATGTTTCCGCAACCAAGTGCCCTCGCTCTTCAGCAATAGCCATTAAATCTTCGTCGTAGATTTCCTTCTTTTTATCGGCCAAGCTTTTAAATGATTCAAAGGCTTTGTCGATATCAGCTTCTGATAAATTAATATTCAATACCTTCAGGCGATCCTTAAACGCATGGCGGCCGGAATGCTTACCTAAAACCAAGCCTTCATTCGACGGCACCCCTACATCCTCAGCATCCATGATTTCGTAGGTACGCTTTTCCTTTAAGACCCCGTCTTGGTGAATCCCTGATTCATGACGGAAGGCATTAGCCCCCACAATGGCCTTGTTGGGCGGCACGATAAAACCAGTGGCCTTTGAGACCATGCGCGAAATGCGGTAGAATTCCTTTGGATTTATATTGGTATCCAAACGGTAAAAGTCCTGACGGGTTTTAATGGCCATGACAATCTCTTCCATGGAGGCATTACCCGCCCGCTCGCCGATGCCGTTGATAGTGCACTCGACTTGACGCGCCCCATTAACCACCCCGCTTAAGGAATTAGCCACAGCTAAACCTAAATCATCATGACAATGGGTGGAAATAATCGCCTTGTTGATATTGGGCACATTGTTCACAATACCGGCAATCACCGCCCCGTATTCCAAGGGCGTACTGTAACCAACGGTGTCTGGAATATTCACCGTGGTGGCACCAGCCTTAATGGTGGCTTCCAAAACCCGGTACAAAAATGTCTTCTCGGTGCGCGAGGCATCCTCAGGAGAGAATTCAATATTGTCACAAAATTTACGGCCATACTTAACCGCCTTAACCGCCATCTCCAAAATTTCATCTTCACTCTTTTTAAACTTATGCTCCAAATGAATCTTAGACGTGGCCAAGAAAATATGGATACGGCCATGCTTGGCTGGTTTAATCGCCTCTGCTGCCGCATCAATGTCCTTGGTTAATGATCGCGCTAAGGAACACACCGTCGACTTCTTAATGCTCTTGGCAATCATCTTCACGGACTCAAAATCACCCTTGGAGGCAATGGCAAAGCCTGCTTCAATAATATCCACCCCTAAGCGTTCCAGGCACAAAGCAATTTCCAGCTTTTCCGCCTGGTTCATGGTGGCGCCCGGCGCCTGTTCCCCATCACGCAGCGTGGTGTCGAATATCAAAACCTTATTGTTTTTCATATCTACCCCTATAAATATTTAAGGGCGACTCTCGTGAGCCGCCCTTAAATTATATACTATTTTTATTTGGCTTGTCGCAAGATTTTACTTTTTCACCCAGCTCATCATGGCCCGTAGCTTGGTCCCCACCTTTTCGATTAGGTGAGTTTCGCCGGCCTTACGTAGCTTTAGGAAATTACGACGGCCATTCTTGTTTTCAGCCATCCATTCCTTGGCAAATTTGCCGGTTTGGACTTCTTTTAAGATCTTTTGCATTTCGGCACGGGTGCGGGCATTGACGATGCGCGGACCGCGGGTTAAATCGCCGTATTCAGCGGTGTCAGAAACACGCTTGCGCATGCCGGTGATACCGTCTTCATACATTAAATCAACGATCAACTTTAATTCATGCATGCATTCAAAGTAAGCAATCTCTGGTTGGTAACCGGCCTTCACCAAGGTTTCAAAACCAGCCATGACGAGTTCTGAAGCACCGCCGCACAAAACGGCTTGCTCGCCAAACAAATCAGTTTCAGTTTCTTCCTTGAAGGTGGTTTGGATAATACCGGCGCGAGAACCGCCGACACCCTTAGCATAGGCCAAAGCCACCTTGAGAGCCTTACCTGTCGCATTTTGGTGAACAGCCACTAAACACGGCACGCCCTTACCTTCTTCATATTGACGGCGAACTAAGGCACCCGGGCCTTTAGGCGCGATCATAAACACATCAACATCCTTCGGCGGAACAATAAACTTAAAATGGATATTAAAACCATGGGAGAAAGCTAAGGCCTTGCCCTTGGTTAAATACGGTTCGATGGATTTCTTGTAAATCTCGGCTTGCAAATGATCCTGGGTCAGGATAATCATGACATCGGCTTGTTTAGCCGCTTCCTCAACAGACATGGGCTTAAAACCATCCTTGATGGCCTTCTCATAATTCGGGCCGCCTGGGCGCTGGGCGATGATCACCTTCAAACCGCTGTCGCGTAAATTTAACGCTTGGCCGCGGCCTTGGATGCCATAACCCACCACAGCGATGGTTTTATTCTTGATGTCATTGATATTGCAATCTTTATCGTAGTAAATTTTAGCCATATTATCCTTTATTTAGATCCCCATTAACGGGAATGATATTAAATTAATCGTCGCCTTCACCGTCTAGGATTGCTTGTGATTCACGCAAGCCAATCGTTACATCTACGGGCTTTACAATGCTCACGACAAAATCCTTGGTGTCAGCAACATTTAATTGCTTAAATAAGAATTCAAAGTTTTGTTCAATCTCAGCAGCAATACCTTCCTTAACATTCAAAGGCATGCCCATGATTTCTTTCTTGAATTGACCTAAGGCGCGCTTACGGGCCTTATACCAGAATTGCTCCTCAGTATCTGTTGCCTTGCGTTCGCTTTGGCAATTAGCCGCGGTCCACACCTTCATCTTCTCAATCAAATCCTTAGGGAACAATTTGCTGTCCAAGGTCTTGTTTTGGAAATTGGTCGCTAAGTGAATTTCAATCGTATTTACTTCCGGGAACTTATTAAATTGATCATCCGTTAAGGTTGAAGCCCCATGCTGAACAGCGCCACCCATGCCAAACTTGGCTTGAGCTGCTCTGGATAAATCCTTCAAGGTGGTAAAATCAACATTGGCCTTGGCAATGGTACCATCAGGCAATACCGTACCGCCGTGGGATGTACCGGTCTGCACGGAAATCTTGCTTAAACCAGCTAAGCCCTTAGGCAAGGCATTGTTATAACCTTCGGTAAAGGCAACTAATTCTTCCACCGTAGAGTTCTTATGACCTACTTCACCAATTTCGCCGCCGATAGAGACTTCAATACCCTTTGGCTGAATCTTGCGGATAAAGGCTGACATCTCCGCGCAAATTTCAAAATTATCGCGTTGTTGTTCAGTTAAATTGGGACGATCTAACTTCACCGTGGTTGAGGAATCAACGTCAATATTATAGAAACCAGCGGCAACACAATCAGCCACCATGTCTTTTAACGCAGCAACTTCCTTCTTACCATCTTTAAAATATTCGCCTGCCTTAATTTGGCAATGGTCACCCTGAATAAAGACCGGACCGGCATAACCTTCTTTAACAGCCGCCGCTAAAATCACCCCCACATATTCGATGGGCGGTTGATTGGTGTAACCCATTTCAGACTTGGCGATTTCAAAAATAAAGGCACCAGCGTTTAAACGCTTGGCGGTGCGGAAAATGGCGCGGGCTAAATAATAGGTCAAGGAACGTAAATTCATGGCAGGCACGGTAAAATTCTTACCCCTACCCTTACCGCGGGCCATATAGACATCATGGATGGAAGCCACATACGCACCCTTGGCGCGGGCCTGTGCCTGGATCTCACGGGCAATAGCTTCCTTTTCCTTAATATTATCGGTCATTACTAATTTTTGTACCTGTACGTCCACATCAAAAGCGGTATTAACTGACATCTTTTTTCTCCTTAAAGAGTTACAAGTAACGATTTTTAAGCTAAATGAAAGAGCATACTATACCAAAACTTGCTCTCACTGTAAAGAAAGATTAGGGCTTATCTTATCCAGATTTAGGTAAGAATTTTGAGCAGTTCGTAGCGGTTTTCCATATCGGCGTGGACGCGGCGGGTGGCGTCTTTGAGATCAATAACATTGATCTCATCTTGCAAGACACCGACGGCCTTGCCGTAAATACCATTTAATAACAAATCAACCGCGGCAGCACCCAGGCGGGTGGATAAAATCCTATCTTGCCCACTAGGCGTTCCCCCGCGCTGCACATGGCCTAGGACCACATAGCGGGTTTCTAAGCCAGTTTCTGTCGTAATATGATTGGCCACATCTTCAGCCTTGGCCGCACCTTCCGCAGTGATAATAATCCAGTTAATCTTACCCTTCTTATTACCTTCAGAAATCTCGGCATGCATGGTCTTATAATCAAAGGGGCGCTCGGGGATAATCACATCTTCCGCACCTGCAGCTAAGGCCACTTCCATGGCAATATAGCCGCTCTTGTTTCCCATCACCTCGACGACAAAAACCCGCTCCATGCTTTGGGCGGTGTCACGGATTTTATCAATGGATTCCAAGGCGGTATTAATGGCGGTGGCACAACCGATCGTTTGATCGGTGCCCATGAGATCGTTATCAATGGTTCCCGGCAAACCCACTGACGGAATACCGGAGACTTCAAAAAGGCGCGCGGCACCCCGGTAGGAACCATCCCCACCGATCACCACCAACCCATCAATATTATGCTTACGTAAATTTTCAGCGGCCTTTAATTTACCTTCATCGCTGGCAAAATCCTTAGAACGAGCCGTCTTCAAGATTGTCCCGCCCTTATTGATGATATTCGACACCGAGCGGTGATTCATCGGCACAATATCTTCTTCCAACAAACCTTGATAGCCGCGCATAATGCCCGCGACTTCAACCCCATAATGAAGCGCATAACGGGTCACGGAACGAATCGCCGCATTCATGCCAGGGCCATCACCGCCGGAAGTCAAGATACCGATTTTCTTGATTTTAGAGGCCATGATTAATACCGGTAATGCTCTGGTTTATATGGGCCTTCTACCTTCATGCCTAAATATTTTGCTTGTTCCTTAGTTAAGGTATCCAAACGGGCACCAACCTTAGAAAGGTGTAGGCGAGCCACTTGCTCATCCAAATGCTTTGGCAAGGTATAAACCTTATTCTCATATTTAGAACCGTTTTGCCACAATTCAATCTGCGCTAACACTTGATTGGTAAAGGAGTTGCTCATCACAAAGGACGGATGTCCGGTGGCACAACCTAAATTCACCAAGCGGCCTTCGGCTAAAACAATTAATTTCTTGCCGTTAGGGAACACATATTGATGCACTTGCGGCTTGATCTCGATTTTCTTGATCGTCTTGCTGTTGTTTAAGTAGGCAATGTCAATTTCAGAATCAAAATGCCCGATATTACAGACAATAGCCCCACTCTTCATCATTTCCATATGCTTGCCGGTAATAACAGAAACACACCCCGTACAGGTCACAAAAATATCACCGATCTTGGCCGCTTCATTCATGGGCATGACTTCATACCCTTCCATCGACGCTTGCAGCGCGCAGATGGGGTCAATTTCAGTGACGATGATGCGCCCGCCTAAACCTTTAAATGACTGAACAGACCCCTTGCCTACGTCGCCGTAACCGGCCACCACACAAACCTTACCCGCAATCATGCGGTCGGTGGCACGCTTGATACCGTCGACTAAGGATTCACGACAACCATATAAATTATCAAATTTGGACTTGGTGACAGAATCGTTCACATTAATAGCCGGAACCTTTAAGGTGCCTTTCTTAACCATTTCATATAAACGGTGCACACCTGTGGTGGTTTCTTCAGAGATACCACGAATATTTTTCAAAAACGCGGAATACTTACCGTGCGCCATGATGGTTAAGTCCCCACCATCATCGAGGATCATATTGGGACCCTTGCCATCCGGCCATTCCAGGGTCTGCTCCACACACCAATCATATTCTTCCAGCGTCTCACCCTTCCAGGCAAAAACCGGAATGCCTGCCGCAGCAATCGCTGCAGCTGCATGATCTTGGGTAGAAAAAATATTGCACGATGACCAGCGCACCTGCGCACCTAATTGCACCAAGGTCTCAATTAAAACCGCGGTTTCAATGGTCATGTGGATACATCCAGAAATGCGCGCACCTTTTAAAGGCTGCTTGGCGGTGAATTCCTTACGCAAGGACATAAGCCCTGGCATTTCAACTTCGGCAATTTCAATTTCCTTACGGCCCCAGGCCGCTAATGACATGTCCTTGACCTTGTAGTCATTGAACGCTGTTTTTGTTTGTGATTGTGCTTTAACCATGGATTTCCTTGGAGTGGTTAGGGTTGCTGTTGTCATCTTAAGGCATCCTTCTTTAAAGCCTCAGCCTTGTCGGTGCGTTCCCAGGTAAAACCAGGACGTCCAAAGTGACCGTAGGCAGCTGTTTTTAAATAAACGGGTTTACGCAAATCCAAGGTCTGGGCAATACCCTTAGGGGATAAATCAAAATGCTTGCGCACCAACTCAACTAATTTTTGTTCGCTCACCTTACCTGTGCCATAGGTGTCAACCATCAGGGACACCGGTTGGGGATAACCAATCGCGTAACCCACTTGTAATAAACAGCGTGAGGCTAAACCAGCAGCCACGATATTTTTGGCTACATAACGGGTCATGTAAGCGGCTGAACGATCCACCTTCGTGGGATCCTTACCAGAGAAGGCGCCACCACCATGAGGCACCGCGCCACCATAGGTATCAACGATAATCTTACGTCCCGTAACCCCCGTATCAGATTGAGGCCCACCAACGACGAATTTACCCGTTTCATTGACGAAGAATTTAGTTTTCTTGTCAATTAACTTACCAACAATGGGCATGGCAATTTCTTTAATGATTTGCTGCTTAGACTTTTCAGTAATCTTCTTGCCCGTCTTATCCAAGATTTCCGTGGTGTGCTGGCAAGCTAAAACAACCGCATCCACACGCAAAGGCTTATCATCCTCGTATTCAACCGTGACTTGCGATTTACAATCAGGCCCTAAATATTTACCAATGCCTTTTTGGGCCTTACGGACATCTTCAACCCGTTCAACCAAGCGATGGGCCAACATGATTGGCAAGGGCATTAATTCCTTGGTTTCATTACAGGCATATCCAAACATGATCCCCTGATCCCCGGCACCTCCGGTGTCAACGCCCTGGGAAATATCCGGCGATTGCTTATTAATCGCGTTTAAAATAGCACAGGTATTGGCATCAAAACCATACTTGGGGTGATTGTAACCGATATCTAATAAGACCTTACGTACAACCTTGTGCACATCCACATAGGTGGTGGTGGTGATTTCACCACCGACGATAACCTGCCCCATGGAGCAAAAGGTTTCGCAGGCCACACGACCTTTAGGATCATCTTTTAATACCGCATCCAACACGGCGTCAGAAATTTGATCGCAAACCTTATCCGGGTGACCATTACCAACTGATTCTGATGTAAATAAATAACGACCTTTCACTCTTACCACCTTTCACTAATATACTATTAATGGAGTTTTTTCCTATATACTGAGGATCTTTCACCTGAAATTCTTTTGGGCTTCCTCTAGATCGGCAATACTTCCGATATCATACCATTTACCTTGAAAATTAAAACCATAAACTGTTTTCTTTTGGGACAACCACTGAATATAGCTCCCTGCCGCATCTAAAGCCTTTGATTGGCTTAAATACTCAGGCAAATAAGCCAATGTGCTCTTCGGAAAATAATACAAGCACATGGTAATCAAGCTCGACACCGGCTTGGCTGGTTTTTCTTGAAACTCCACGACCTTGCCATTAGCGTCAAGCCCCACCACTCCAAATTTGCTGGCGCCTGCGATATCCTTAATATCATAGACACCAATGGTGATAGCCGGCGTTTTGGCCGCAGCTGTTTGCATAAATACTGCCAAATCCTGGTCGAATAAATTATCGCCGCCAACGATTAACCAATCATCCAACACAGTTTCACGCGCCCAGACAAAATTAATGTCACCCACTGAACCTAAACGCTCTTCCGGCGCATTAGTGCCATCATTGACCACGCGCACCCGCACATCACGGCGGGTATTGCCCCACGCCTGAAAATGGCTGGTGAATTTATTATTCGTCACCACCACTACTTCTGTCAACGTAGGTATTTTAGCAATCTTATCGACAATATAATCAATCAATGGCCTGCCATTAACAGGAATTAAAGGCTTAGGCGTATCTTTCGCTACCGCTGCTAAACGCGTACCATAACCTGCTGCTAGAATTAATACTTTCAATTGATTCCCCCCTCATTTAAACGCTTGGCATAATCCGGCGCATTTGGGAAGCCACATACTCTTCCACTTCCTGCGCTGTCAACATCTGCAAGGCCTCATAGGCAATACGCTTGGCATCATCAATATTAACAGAACGTATCATCTTCTTGATCGTCAATATGCTTGATGGCGACATACTCAACTCATCTAAACCCATCCCAATCAACAAGAACGCCAAGGTAGGATCCGATGCCATTTCCCCACAAAGCCCCACATGGATCCCCTCATTATGCGCAGCATCAACGGTTTTCTGAATCATTTTTAACACACCCGGATGCGCCGGCTCATACAAATGCGCGGTCTTTTCATTCACCCGATCAACAGCCAAGGTGTATTGGATCAGGTCATTAGTTCCAATTGAAAAGAAGTCTGACTCCTTAGCCAAGGCCTCCGCCGTCATTACCGCCGAAGGGACTTCAATCATACATCCAACCCTCACCTTAAAATCAAAAG
>CAYNTZ010000050.1:0-11978 GCA_964400365.1 uncultured Planctomycetales bacterium
TATCTCCTAGGCGACCCTGCCACCAAGGAAATGGCAGTTGTTGACCCAGCCTGGGATCCTGATTTCTTATCGGGTGAGGCCAAACGTTTAGGCTATACCATCACCAAGGTATTTCTAACCCACGCTCACCCTGACCATGTTAATGGGCTTAAACGCATTCAAGAATTATACCCAAATATCCCCACCTATATCAGCAAACACGAAGCACCTTTCTTAACCAAGAATCTTGTTAATCTAACTACCATCGAAGATAAAGCCACCTTAAATATTGGCAATATTCTTTTTAATGTGATCCATACCCCCGGCCACACACCTGGCTGCCAATGCTTCTTAGCCCAAAGCCAATTAATTGCTGGAGACACCCTATTTATCGACGGATGCGGACGTTGCGATTTACCCGGCGGGGATGCCAAGGTGATGTACAACACACTTTACAATATCATTAAGAAATTACCTGACACAACAACGGTCTGGCCAGGGCATAATTATGGACCTACCCCCACCGCCACCATTGGTGAGCAAAAGCGCAGCAATCCTTATTTACAAGCAAGCAATCTAGCTGAATTTATTGGTGAGCGGATGTAACCCTAAACACCTGCGGCAACTGTTGTGGAACTCTGATTAAGCCCCAGAAACCCTCTTAAATCCTTAATAGGCTCTAAATTAATAATCACCGGCACAAAACCCTGAGCATTCTTTAACTGCTCAATCATGGCAGGGTCAATATTAAACTTAATCCCCGCCTTGTCATCCCCGTATGTAGTAGTCGGGGATCCAGACTTCACCTCCAACGGCACCTTATCGGTGGTTAAATCGATACCACCTGGCGCTTTCATTACCTTATTTGAAACTACCATCGCAGAACTAGTGGAGCTCGTAAGACGCCCCACCACCATCTGAGGTATTACTAAATACAAACCACGGATTAACTCCTGAACAGGATTAGGCCCATTCACAGGACCAAGATCAAAACTGGAAACTGTAAAGTTTAAATTACTATTCCTAGATGGAATCAAATATTTAGCATTTCTAATATCCCATCCTTTTTCAGTCCATCCCCTTCCTTGAGCTACTTGAGTTATTTCAGCCCCTGGGTAGAAACCTAAAGGAATTTGTTTTATAACGTACTCCCTATTCATAAAATAAGTAAATTGCCGCGCCATTAACTTGTAATCCGGCGCAACTGCTATAACATCTGGATTTTCAGCATATTCAACAGCGGATTCTGCAAATAATATCGATAACATTCGATAAAAAAAATCATCTTGATTTGAAGCACCATCATATACAAGTTCAGTTGCATTGCCATTGTGAAAAGCATAGTCACGATTTTGTAAATAAGTAACAGGCAGGAGCGATAAAGACAAAATAGTGTCACCAAGTAGCGCAGTTATCAGATAAGGCGCAGCTTTTAAAGGATCATCGTTAACCATATTTAAAAGACGCCCTACACGATTATCAGCTTTATTACGAACCTCTTTATCCTCTAATATGTCTCCTAAAGAACGAAACCCCGCAAAATCAGACAAGCCGGAAAGCCGCATATTAGGATAGAACGTAGAACCTGGAATGTCGTTAATGCGCCCTGCTACTCTTCGAGTCTCCTGAAAATGTTTCACATCAACCATCCAATCATATTGACGGCTACGTCCGTGTTCTTGATTATGAAAGAGCTCGATTAGTTCAAGATTAAAAATACCGTGGGACGCAAGTTTCATGAGATCATGAATATTAACTTTAAAAGCTTTTTCAAATTCATCATGAGATAAATCCGGATCGTTAAGATAGGTGGTATAAGCATTTCGACCTTGGGCATCAAGATCGGTCTCATAGACTATTGCCAAATAATCACCATCCTCTTGCGCAAGCATTAAGGGTCCCTTTTGAGTAGCTCGACTAGGCAAAATACCAGGATTTTGTTGCGCATTAATACGAATCAATCGGGCAACCCCTCGAGGATATGCCCCTATTAAATCCCACTCAGTTTTCCGTTCATTAAAAAAATTCATCATGTCGTACTCATAGCCCAATAGAGAAATATCTTCACCTTGTCTAAGAAATTTAATGTGAATAGCTTTTTTGTCTGCTTCTATTGGCACAACCATGGTTCGACCAAACCACAAGGACTCTTCCCCAGCGCGCTTCAATGCGCTAAGTATTTGTGGGCTTATAGCAACTGATTTAACAAAACCTGGTTCCCGCTGAGGCATGCCTAAAGGCCTCTCTGGAACAGGAAAAGAAATTTCTCCTAAAAGACCATTTAAAAATTCAGGAAAATCAGTATTTGCGTTTCCTCCATCTTTAAATTCAATATTTCTAATTTTCGGATTTAATGCGCCAATAACACTAGTTTTTAACGCATTATATTGCGGTGCACCTAAATCACCGCTAGCCTCTAACTGCCTATCGATTATCTCCTTAAGTATTTCATTATGATTTTCCTGTAATCCTCTCGACATACGTGTATAGACCCATGCAAAATATATGAAATTTGTAATTATATCCGCGGAATCAGCAGCTTCCTTTTTAATCGAACTAATCGCCCTACCCATTAATACAGCAACAGGGCTTCGCTTATTTTGAATACGCCTTTCAACAAGACTAAGAACAAAAAAATGAATAAAACTAATACGATCGCTGCCGTATTCGCTTTCTGGCAAATTGGCTAATATCCACTTAAGCGACGCGAGTTCATTATCACTTATAAGCTTAACGCCTGATGAATATTGTCTATTCCAATAAGCAAATACTTCATTAAAATCAGAATTAAGGAATATCCCCGAAATGTTATGGAGTCTTAACTTCTCTTCAAACAGCTGATGTGTTAAATACCCTTTATCATTCTTACTCCTCGACTTTTTCAATAAAAAAGCATGTTCTTGGAATTTTCTTGCTCTTGACTCGTATAATTGAGCGATAAGACCTTTGTTGGTTAATTCAAAAGATTTACGCGATAATCCTGAAATTAATTTTTCATAATTCTCATCAAAATACAATACCCACTCTTTGGACAATTGATTTTCATTTAAAAGGCTAAAAATGCGCTCAAGCACCTCCCGCCTTTTTGTTTCTCCTGAAGCATAATAAAATAAACTAAACTTTTTCATCTTGTCTAAGGAAGCAAAATCATTCTCTTTTAAGAATGTCAGAAAACTTAAAGCTTTAGCAGACTGAAGAATAGACCTAGCCCACTCTTTGTAATCTACAACCATATTCAATAAAGGATGAAATTCTTGAGGCAATGAGTCTTCCTGAACCCTAAGAACATTTACCAACCCTTCGGAAGGCATATATGGATCAAGGAGTTCTCTTATCGGTCTATTTGTATTACTAATTATTACCCCAGGACTATTCTCTTGTATGTGAAGCATATAGTGACTAACTCTAGAAAAGATCTTATTCGCAAATACGTTCCTAGCTATGTACCGAACGAATGCAGTTAATAATGCACTTTTAAATGCCGAATCATCCTTACTTTCATTTTTAGCATACGTCTGAATATCTCGATAAATAGCACGAACAGCAGACAAAAGCGACCCTGTATGCATAAATTCTCGAACACCACTCCCCTCAAAGAAGAAACCATCCTTATTATTTCCTGTTATTACTAATTTATTGAGACGATTCTCAAGATAAATACGATTTAAAAATATACTTCTAAAAATAGGATCCTGACCTTCTTCCGTTTGAAGAATATCTGATAATATCTTTAATGCGACACCAACATTCCTTGTATTAGTGCCTTGAACCACAACTCCCCCTAGCACGGCAATATTAAAAAAACAAGTGGCCACACTTATTTCATCTAAAGCCAAATCCCTTTCATGAACAATAATCTTTGGGTTTATAAAATCCATAAATAATTCAAAATTACTTTTTTGTTCCTTTTCTCCAAAAATTGCTCTCAACATTTTAAGCTGAGGATCTACAAGCGGCGTGGGATACCTATCCTTAATTTCCAAAAGCCTATCCCTAATCTTATTCGTATATTCTTCTCTTGATTCTGGAGAATATGCACCAGTATCCTTATGCCATTGCGTAATTTTAGAAGCTAGCTTTTCTATATCTTCATTATCGCTAGTCATTGCACTAGAAACTAAACCCCTATCATTTAAATCTGAAGACATGGCATTGTTTGGGGAACCAAATATATATCTCGCTAACTTGTCTGGACTTCTCATTACTCGAGTGCTAGGAGCCAGCCTATCCACTAAATCAGCAGACACAGCTTTCTTTGTTATAGACCATTCTTTCACTTTATACTTATTCTTTATGATTGCGGCAACATAGTTTAAAGTAGCCCAAGCGCTTGGTCGAAAATGACCTGATTTGTTATTTATTTCAGTAAGAACCCATTGACTATCGATTCTACTAAATATTAATTCTCCCGCACCAAAAACATTTAATCCATTACTAATATCAGCATGAGAAACCCTCACTTCCTTACCTTGAAGATTTATGACTTGATCTGAAATGCTTATTCGACCATTATCATTAACAACATAAAGAAACTTACGCTTTGGAGAATCATATACAATGTTAACCATATTATTACTCCAAAACTCTGGAGAACTAGTTGATTCATAAAGCGCCAGCAAGCGCTCTTTATAATCTCTAAGTTTTCTCAGAAAACCTTGTCTATCAGCCGTTCCTTTCCTTTTATTTTCTTCATAATTTCTTTTAAGATCAGCTATAAGCTCTTCTTGTTTATCAATTTCTATTCTTAAATTACCATTATAATTAACTTGCGCACGGGTTATATTCTCTTCTAAGACACGTATTGTTTCTAAAACAAGCTGATCCTCTGATAAAAATTTTACTTCTGATCTACCATCTCTTTTATCCTCAATAACAGCTTTAATCGTTATTCTATTTTGAATGGATAATAAATCCCCCACTTCAGAAAGATCTTTATTAGGAAATATGTTATACCCTCCAGGAAGGGCCTGAGATTCTCTTGATACAACCTGACTAATTGCATCAGTAAATATATTCTCCAATGTTATTTTATATCCATTTCTTGATCCAAAAAATAGATTCGAACGCAAAATCGCATCTTCATCAGATAAATCTCGCCCTATTTGATGAGAACGCAACCACTCTAAGTTTTGAAGAATTCTAACAACAATTCTTTCCTTAAGAGAACCATCTTGGATCCGCCACTTTTTCCCAACACTTCCATCTTTTAGATCATCCTGAAATCTAGAAAAGGCGGCTAATACCCTTTCTCTTAAGTTTACATCCCCTAGACTACTCAAGAAATTATCTACATCCACCTTGCTTTTACTTGCTTCTTCTTTAGAAAATTCCTCAAATAAATAATTATCAATGGCTTCTTTTCCATTAATAGCATCACCACCCGTTAAAATAGCCATAATTCTTCCATTCTCAATGGATTTAATACACCCCCGAATAATGATCTTATCTTTTTCTGTATAAGCCCCATTTAGAGATGGCTCCCAATTGATTTTTCCATCTTTTAATATAAATCTAAATATTCTTCCGCTAGGCAAAGACAACGAATAAATAACCCCCAATTCACTAACCTTTAAATCTAATAACTCTTTCCAGAAATTCTTATTAATTAACCCTCTGATATCTAGATAAATGCCTCCGATTTCTTTTCTTTGAATTGCTTTATTAATAGCCCGAATTTGATCTATATCTTCAAAATCTTCTCCCCATTTCCTATCAAATCTTATAATTGCATCATATAAGACCCTATGCGTAGAGTCAGAGATATAAATATTACTTTCTATACCTGCCTCCATTAGTGGAGGCAATGATAAGTTATAGCTATCAACAATATTAAAATCATGCTCTAAGAATTCCATCATGTGTTCAATATAATAATAAACATCAACTTCTTTTTCTTTTGTCAGTTTGTTAGCAATAAATACACTGCTTAAAATTAAAAAAACATGCCTGAAGAGGTACCTCCTAGAATACCTCTCTGACAATTGTTTAAATCTCTCAAATAAAGAAGGATCTTGAAATGCATGATTCGTCCCAATTAAAGGCAGGAAATTAATGCTATTGCCGTTAAGCTGTATCCCAAAGGCTTCAAAAATTGATGCTAGCGCCCAAAATTCATACCGATCAACAATCCAGATAGAAGCACCTGTTTCGGAAGACTTTTGGGAATATCTTTTTTCCAACGTTTTTGCAAGAAGATAATTCCTCTCTAATAGCCACGTATAAATTCTACTTATGTTGTAGTGAGAAACTTGTGGATACTCTGAGTATAGTCTTTTTGCAACAATTGCATCTAAGACCGCATTGAAAACTGTTTGTGCAACTTGAATATTATCTATTGGCCCATTATAAATATCAGATAACCTCTGGAATCCAACCGCAGTAGAAAGATATTTATCACGATAAAATCTTAATAGATCTTTTGTTTGGGATAAGAAAAATAATTCATCTTTTTCATATATAACATTCATCGCTTTATCTTGAGCTTTCAAATTACCAGACATTAATTCATTTAAACCTGCGCCTTGAGAATCAGATTCCTCTTTTGTAACTAAATTAATACTTGCCCTCATAACCTTATCAGAAATTAGTTGCGCTGAATCAGGCATTGTGCTTACATAGGCCATAGCAGCACTAGGGATGGACATTTGCGCTCCACCGGAGAAGTATTTGCGGGGGGTTTGTTGTTGTGTTGTTGTGTCGGCTTCTTCTTTGATATAGTTAAAGGCGCCTTTCTTAAAGGCTTGGATGTATTGTTGGTAGATGCCTTCAATATCTCCCTTGCCTGGATCCCCGATTAAAGCGTTCGGGGATGACAATCCTTGAACCTTGGCTTTGTCTGTATACGCCTGGGCTAGGATACTTTCTTTGATCTTGCGCTTGTACCATGTCGCTAAAATTAGGCTTTGATAGACTTGACGCAATTGGGAGAAGTTCTTGCCTTCGTTGATTTCCTTGGTGAGTTCGGGGATGACGATTTCGCGGACGATTGCTGAGCCAATAGCACTAACATCGCTATTGTCCTGGATTCCCTCTTGCCCTTCGGGAATTCTCCCTCCGGTCGAATGAGCGGGAATGACAGTGCTAATATTCTTCTCAAGCGATAGGTAGTCTTGTTCTAACATCACCTTTAGTTTGGATTCGATGACGTAGGCGACACCTTCCTTGGCGTTTTCGTAGACTACGGCTTTTTCTGGAACTATCCAAACTTTGTTGAAGGTGTTGACTGGAACCTGGGTGGTGCCGTATTTCTTTTGGGCTTCTGCGTAGATGCGACTCCAAAACTTCTTACCTACCTCATCTTCTGGGTAAATTAACGAGGCAGTGACTTGCTTTAACATATAATCTTGCGCTAATAAATCACGACCCATTTCGGTTTTGCCAAAGGCATCGGGAATGATGCGGTCTTTTTCATAAGGAGATAGGTTAACCCATAGATCTTTGTCGGGGACGGTAACAGAGGCTAGGAAATATTTGACTAATTTTTGGGTTTCGGCTTTAAGTTGTTCTTGTTGCTGGATTCCCGCCTGCGCGGGAATGACATTGTCGCCTTGATCTAGGATGAAGTCGAATTTGAATGGATTGTCTAGGTGAATCTTTACACCTTTAAGCACGGGCGGATTAAATGATGGACTTAGATGCACCATCACGCCAGGCTTAGGTAAGCTGAACTCTTGCGCGTAAAGAGGTAGAGGCCCTATGGAAGTCGCTAGGAAGGCTATTAGCAGGACTATATGGATGAATGGGGCTCGTCTCATACTATAAATAGTATGGACTATAGATATGCTAAAAACAAGAGCTTAGCAGGGTTTTTCGGAAAGCGTTTTCTTTGTTTATAGCTGATAAATTACAGACGCTTTAACAAGACAAAGGTTTCTACGTGTTTTGTTTTGGGGAAAAAGTCGAACGGGATGATGCGCTCCACCTGCCAATGGACGGATAGGCTACCTAAATCTTCCTTGAGGGAATTAGGATGGCAGGATAGGTAAAATAGATGTTCGACACTGGTAAGGCTATTTAGCAAATCAATCGATGGACGTGACAGCCCGGCCCTCGGTGGATCAACCATCACAATCTTATGCTGATCTTGATAGCCGTGAATTAATCTTGGAATAACACTCTCTACCCTGCCGCCATACACTTCAAAATTATACACCTTATTATAAAGCGCATTATATTTAGCGATCGACGAAGCAACCTGATTTTCTTCGATATGAATTACCTTATCAACCAAATCAGCCATACATAAGCCAAAGAGCCCGACCCCGCCGTAAAGATCAAAAAATACCCCGCGCTTATTCCACACATCTAAAGCACGCAATTGCTTCATCACCGCTGGCAAGATGGATAAATTGCCTTGAAAAAAAGATTCCATCGCATAATGGATACGCTTACCCTCTACCTCGGCCCACAAATAATCCACTTCCTTCATTTTAAGCGAACCCTCGCCAATCCCGCCCCAATAAACCTTTCCCTCATCACCACAACGCAGAAGTAAGGTCGCTACCTTATATTTCTGCGGAAGCTTGGCTATAGCCTCTTCTTTTAATCGCGGGATAAAATCGGAAATTTCTGGACGAGAAATCGGGCATTGAGTGATTTCCAAGACACGCTTGCGCCCCGGCGGGCAAAAGCCAATCACAATACCTTTTTGGGGATGGCGATGCAAACGCAGGTCAATGCGGTGACGGTATTGATACTCCTTAGGGGATGCAACAATAGGCGCAAATAAATGCTCAGGCAATTGCAGAACTTCCCTCAGCAATCGCTCTTTTTCTTTTAATTCTTGGGCGTAATCTAAATGCTGGTATTGGCATCCGCCGCATTCGCCGTAAACAGGACAAGGTGGGATAATATCACTCATTTTAATTTAAACGACTTAACCATTTCTTCAACCAGGGGGCCGTACTGCGGATAGGTCTTAATTAACCCTAGATAGGTAAAAATATAGGCTTGGTCCCCCTTTATCGTCCAGACAACAACCATCTTTAAATTATCCGGATTAGGGGCTTCAAAAACCATGCGCTGGCCTCGACGTCCGCCAAAATCCAGCGAAACATTTTCAACCACCTTAATGTTTTGCTTAAACACCACCGTCATTTGCTGATAAATCTTGTCACTAAAAGATTTCAATGACGCTAAATGAGGCGGGACGGCCTGCACTGTGATATTGACATTCTCCTGCAAAACATCAAGCGCATTTTCCTTAGGCGACTGGAACACAACAGCAACAGAAGGCTGGGGACTCTTAATGAATTTCCATGCAGTGGGGTATTTAACAATAAAATGATGCTGCGCGTCCTGATATGAACCAAAATGGCTATTAAAATATAATAACCAACCAGCCGCGGCCAATAATAAGGCCCCGGCTATTGAGGCTAATGTAATAAGGATTGTCTTTTTTGTCTGAGGCTGCATAGATTAAGAATAAAATTTCTTACCCTGTGACCTTAATTGCTGTAAATAGGCGCAAGGCTTAAAACGACCATCTTTAAATCTTGCTTCAAAACCTTCCATGGTGGCTACAACTTTATCAATGCCCACGGTATCAGCATAGCGCAATAAACCACCCTTTGATGGCGGGAATCCGGTGCCGAAAATCATGCCGATATCAACCGCATCCGCCCCATCAACCACCCCTTCTTGCAGAATCATAGCCGCTTCATTAACCATGATATAAATCATGCGGTCAATGGCTTCTTTATCGTTAATCAAGGCCCCTCTTTTTAATAAAACTTGAATCTCAGGATTAACCTGGCGCACCTTACCATGGATATAAAAACCTTTACCCGTCTTTTTGCCTAATAATTTCTTTTCAATAATCTTATCAAAAATGGATAGCGCCTTAAACCGTTCACCTAAACCAGCCTCAAGGATATGCAACACCTTAACACCAACATCTAACCCTACCTCATCAGATAATAAGAAAGGCCCCATGGGTAAACCAAAGTCAGTGGCAATTTTATCAATACCAACAACCGAGCCGCCCTCTTCCAACAACCGGCTAGCTTCATTAATATACCCCAAAAGGATACGGTTGACTAAAAAACCCGGCGCATCCTTAACAATTACCGGCGTCTTGCCTAAACGCTTAGCAAACTCCAAGGTGGTTACCAAGGTCTGCTTGGACGTATATTGGGTCGTAATAATCTCAATCAAGGGCATGCGATGCACGGGATTAAAAAAGTGAAAGCCAATCACGCGAGATGGATCCTTGGTCGCCTTGGCCATTTCAGTTACTGATAGCGACGACGTATTTGATGCTAAAATCGCATGGCTGGGCAAGGCATTGCTCAAGTCAGCAAAGACCTTTTTCTTAATGTCCATATTCTCAACCACCGCCTCAATCGCCATATCTGCATCAGCAAAGCCACTATAATCAACCGTACCTGTAATCATCGCCATCTTAACCGACACATCCGCCGGCTTCATTTTCTTGCGCTTCATGGCCTGGGCATATACATCATAGGCAGCCTTTAAACCCTTAGCGATAGCATCATGATTAATATCCTTTAACCGCGCCCACACCCCGCGGCTGCTTAATAATTGCGCAATGCCGCCGCCCATGATACCTGCCCCCACCACCGCCGCTTTCGCAATAGGCATAGGCTTCACATCCTCAGCCCCAAGCACAGATAATTTTTTATATTTCTCCGTCAAATAATACAGTTTTACTAAATTCTTAGAAACCAAGGACACCGCCAATTGGGCAAATGCGGTTGACTCAATATCTAAGGCCGTGGTACGGTCTAGGTATTGGGTTTTACGAATCACTTCAACAGCCTTTAAGGGGGCAGGATAAAAACCTTTCGTCGCCTTCTTTACAGATTTAATAGTCTGGCTAAACAACAGGATCTGCCCTAAGGACGTTTTCTCTAGAAACGCATCAAAACCCTTTAACGCCGGTTTTCTAAAAATACGCTTCTTAGGTTCCTTGGCAATCTCATCGAGAAATTCCCTAACCCGGTCAGCCAACCCAACAGAGGGATAAAGCCGGTCAACTAAACCAATCTTAAGCGCAGCGGAAGAACCTACCGGCGTAGCTGATACAATAAGTTTAAGCGCCTGCTGTAAACCGATCAAACGCGGCAAACGCACGCAACCACCAAAGCCAGGCACAAAACCTAGATTCACCTCGGGCAAACCAATCCTCACCTTATCATTAAAGGTGGCAATGCGGTAACGGCAAGCTAGGGCTAACTCACAACCACCGCCTAAAGCAGCACCGTCAATTACTGCCACTGTTGGAGTAGGCAAATCCGCTAATTTATTAAACACCTGCTGGCCAGCCTGGGCTTTTACCTTACCATCAGCCACCTCGGTGATATTTTCAATTTCTTTAATGTCTGCGCCAGCGATAAAGATGCCGTTCTTGGCACTTTGGATGACAATGGCTTTTAAGGCGGAAACATTCTTTAAATCATTAAGAATTTTATCAAACGCAGTTAAGACAACCCCGCTTAATACATTAACCTTAGCTTCCGGTGCGTCGAAGGTGATATAGCCGATACTATTTTCTTCTTTATAAAAAACTGGCATAACAATTCCCCCCTTAAATAAATTAACGCTCCAAGACCACGGCAGCACCTTGGCCGCCGCCGATACACAAGGACGCAACGCCCACAGATAAATTATTACGGTTTAAATGTTTAAGCAGGGTCAAGATGATGCGCGCACCGGTCACACCCACCGGATGCCCAAGCGCAATACCACCGCCGTGCACATTTAACTTCGCAGGATCAATAACACCGGTGTAGCCTTCATAACCATGTTTTTTAGCAAAATCAGCGGAAGCCAAGGCCTTGGTACAGGCAATAACCTGGGCGGCAAAGGCTTCATTAATTTCAAAAGCCTGGATATCGCTCATGCGCATCCCTGCTTTTTTCAAGGCCATGGGGATAGCGTGCGCCGGCCCTATGCCCATGCGGTTTGGTTCTACCCCGGCAAAAGCAAAGGAACGCAAATAACCTAACGGCTTCATCCCTAATTCTTTAGCCCTCGAC
>CAYNTZ010000051.1:0-11955 GCA_964400365.1 uncultured Planctomycetales bacterium
CCGATATGTTCGTAATACCACATCCACGCTTCCGGATTAATAGGCTCACCCACCGAACCTAATAAGCGTAAACTTGATAAATCACAACCTTTAGGGAATTGCTCACCCCATTTCATAAAGGCGCGGATGGCAGTGGGCGCTGTATAAAAAATAGATACCTTATATTTTTCAATAATCTTCCAAAAACGGTCGCGCTGTGGAAAATCCGGCGCACCTTCATAAATCACCTGGGTCGCCGCATTAGACATCGGACCATAAACTATATAGGAATGTCCAGTCACCCAGCCAACATCAGCGGTACACCAGAAAATATCGTTAGGCTTTAAATCAAATACCCATTGCATCGTATTGCACACGCCGGTCATATAGCCGCCCGTCGTGTGAACAATGCCCTTAGGTTTTCCCGTTGTCCCAGAAGTATAAAGGATAAATAATAAATCTTCACTCGCCATGGGTTCTGGCGCACAATAAGCAGCAACAGTGCGCATTACGTCGTGGTACCAATGATCACGACCAACCTGCATAGGCGTTTCAATGCCCGCCCGATGCACGACGATCACATCGTCAATAGTTGGGGTTTGAGTTAAAGCTGTGTCGGCAATGGCTTTCAACGGGATAATCGATCCCCTGCGCCAACCGCCATCCGCGGTAATTAATAATTTAGCTTGGGCATCATTAATGCGGTCACGCAAAGCCTCAGCAGAAAACCCGCCAAAAATCACCGTATGCACCGCCCCGATACGCGCGCAGGCGAGCATGGCAAAAACAGCTTCAGGAACCATGGGCATATAAATGGCCACCCGGTCGCCCTTATTAACATTTAATTTCTTTAATGCATTGGCCAGCTTATTAACTTCCAAATAAGCTTCTTCATAGGTGAAGCTGCGCTGATCGCCATTTTCACCTTCCCACAACAAAGCCACCTTCTTACCTAAATTTGCCTTTAAATGACGGTCCAAGCAATTATAAGAAGCATTTAATTCACCGCCGACAAACCATTGCGCAAAAGGCCGATCCCACACCAAGGCCTTCTCCCAAGGCTTAGTCCAAGTTAATTTTTTAGCGCATTGTTCCCAAAAAGAAATACGGTCGCTCTTGGCTTGCTCGTATAAACTACTATCTTTAATATTGGATTTATTTTGGAAAATCTGAGAAGGTTCAAAAACACGGGTTTCATGCAACAGGTCATCAACTTCGGATTGAATTGGATCCATATCACCCCCGCTTGAAATAGGCCATCACTTCTTTAAATTTTGGGTTCTGCGCCCCCTCCAACAATTGCGTTAAGGCCATTTCCGCAGAAATGATACGCACCCCCCTAAGCCGTAGCTCATTTAAGGCTATATCGTGATCAAAGGCAAAACGCGCGGATACAGCATCAGCCACTAAAAAAACATCATACCCATGGGTTAATAAATCAACCGCTGTCTGGTAAACGCAAACATGGGTTTCAATACCGGTTAGGATAATTTGTGGACGTTGATATGCTTTAAGCGCATTGGCAAATTCAGCTTGAGGCCAACATGAAAAAGATAATTTATTAATAGCTTTAAGGTCGCTTAATTCTTGAGCTATTTGAGGAATTGTGTCCCCAATCTTATCTGGGGCTTGTTGAGTCCAAAGAATAGGCAAAGAAAAAACACGCGCAGTTCTTATTAAACGGATGACATTGCCATAAACCTTTTCATGATCAACCACCATGTTGGCCAGCTTACCTTGAATATCAATCACTGTTAATAATGCAGACCGCGCACGCAACATAAATTAATCCCTATTATTCGGCAGGCGCCTCTGGGGCAATAATTTCAATCACACCACAACCAATTCGATTTCCCGCATTACCCGTTGGTTGCCCAAAATCATCTTCCTTCTCATGTAAAATAACAGACTTACCAGCAACAGCGTATTGCCCTTGAGAAAGAGAAACACCCGGCAAGAATTCTTTTAAAGTACCAACCCCGTCTGCACCCACATTAATATTCCCCATATCACCAGCATGAGCATGCGCATGCCCATCTTTAGGCAAATACCCATGCGTTACGTTATCAGGATTAAAATGACCTCCCGCCGCCCTACCTTCATCATCACAGGAACCATTTTCGTGAAAATGAAAACCATGCTTACCCGGAGCAACGTTAGCCACAATAACTTCCACTGTTAAACCACCCTCACCTTCAGTTAACGTTATTTCACCCGCAATAGGGGAATCCACCCCTGTACCCTTAATCAAGGCCTTACCCTGCGCCGCAAAAACAGGTGACGTTACCAACACAACACTAAAGAAAAATATGAAAAGAAATTGATACATACCAGCTCCTAGTTATTTTTTACTGTTTATTTAATTTCAATGGCAATAGGGCAATGGTCTGACCCCATCACGTCTTTTAAAATATAAGCTTTTTTCAAACGAGGCAACATATTTTCTGACACAAAGAAATAATCGATACGCCAACCCACATCACGCGCCCTAGCCCCGGTGTAATAATCCCACCAAGTGTAGTGCCCCCCTTCTTTAACAAAATGGCGAAAGGTATCTACATAGCCGCACTTAAGGAATTTCGTCACCCATTCACGCTCTTCGGGCAGGAATCCAGTATTCTTGGCATTTTCTTTAGGGCGGGCTAAATCTATTTCCGTATGGGCGGTATTCACATCACCGGTCACAATAACATTACGGCCTGCCTTACGTAATTTTTCCACATGCTTTAAAAAAGCATCATAAAACGCCATCTTAAAAGGCACCCGCTTATTGCCTGTACTGCCGTTGGGATAATATATATTATACAAGACAAAATCACCATAATCCGCCACCAAGGTTCGGCCCTCGGAATCAAATTCCTTAACCCCAATCCCTTCGACTACAGACAAAGGCTTGGTCTTGCTGTAAATAGCCACCCCACTATACCCTTTTTTCTCAGCCGATGACCAATATGAATAATAACCTTCAGGTTTAATAAATTTTTCAGTTAATTGATCTGGGTGAGCCTTGGTTTCCTGCAAGCATAGGATATCCGGAGACTCTTTTTGCATCCATTCAAAAAAACCTTTCTTTTCCGAGGCCCGGATGCCGTTAACATTCCATGATATAAGCCGCATTAAAATTTTCCTCTATGATCTCTTTATCTCGGTAGGTGAAATAATGCCAGCAGAAACAATCATTTTTATCGCTTCTTCAACCGTCCAACCTGGATCAATCGTCGCCGCAGCAGTTGTTAGAAAAATAAAACCCGTAGCTGGATTAGGGACAGTAGGTACAAAAACCTTTAATAGCTCCTCGCCAGTTTTCTGATCCTTGACTGTACCGGTAACAAAGGCCACTGTCCAAATTCCCTGGTTATGGCAATCAATCAACACGGCACGTTGAAAAGCCTTCTTATCCCCTTCATTAGCTGAAAGGCTATCAGAAATCTGCCTACCCACTGAATAAATTGCTTTAATAAAAGGAATGCGTTCACTAAGCCGCTCAATAAGCTTGAAAATTTGCCGACCGACCACATTACTGACAACAAGCCCAATAAAATATAAACAAACCAAAACCAACAAGATACCAAGGCCAGGAATATGACGAATATCAATAAAACGGTCAATAAAGGTCATGACCTTTTTATCAATTAAAACATAAAGTAATTGAATAGCAAATATAGACAATAAGATAGGGATAATGGCCAAGAGGCCGCGAAAAATGTAACTGCGCGCATGGGCAAGAAAATCTTTCATAAGAGAAATTATATTAACATAAAATTAACCCATAGAAATGAAAATCTTTATTATTGACTTTCCCCCTCGCTGGGATAATATATAACCCTATGAAAAATCGCAAACCATTCGAACCTAATTTTAATACCCCGGCTGACAAACTCTGCAAAGAAGAATTAAATAAGGCCATTGACGGCTATGGCGGCAACGTCAAGGCTGACTTTAAAGATGAATCGCGCCAAGATATCCCTTGGGAAACCGAAGCCCTAGCTAAAAGCCATGGTATCTACCTAGAATTTAACCGCAACAAGGAAGCCGGTCCTGATAAAGAATGGATCTATATGTTCCGCATCTCTATCCCCGGTGGCGGCCCCTTAACCCGTGAGCAATACAACGTTGTTGACGATCTAACAGAAAAATACACCAAGGACCCGGATGGCTTTCCTTCCATCCGTTTAACTAACCGCCAAAACATCCAATTACATTGGGTACGCAAGGCTAATGTGCAACCCATTATCAAGGCCTTTGCGGAAAGTGGACTTAACACCTTAAACGGCTGTGGGGATAATACCCGCAATGTCATGGGCTGTTGCATGTCACGATTCTCCCCTGACTTTGACGCCAACGCCTGGGCGCAAAAGGCTGGGGCTTATTTTCAATTGCCTATTGAGCCATTTATTTCTGTATGGGAAATTGATCCAACCAAGGTGCGCAAACCCGGCGAATCCTTTGCCTATGGCAAAACCTTGCTTAACCGTAAATTTAAAATTGGTTTTGCCGCTGTCGTGCGTGATGCTAAAGGCAACCTGGTGGTAGATAACTGCACCGAAGTCTTAACCGATGATATGGGCGTTGTGCCTGTTATCAAAGATAATAAAATTGTAAAATTCCAAATCTATATCGGTGGCGGTCAAGGCGAACGTAATGGCAAACCTTCCCTCTCTACCTTGGGCAAACCATTATGCCAGGTCGATGAGGCTAACCTTTTAAAGGTAATGGACGCGGTGGTTAAAGTACATCAGCAATGGGGCGACCGCGAAAACCGCATCTATGCCCGTATTAAATTTGTAGTTAAGAAACTTGGCATTGCCTGGTTTCGCGAACAAGTGGAGAACATTGTTGGCTTTAAATTAGAGCCTCAAGATGAAACCATCGATGTCGGCGCCCGCCATATGCATCATGGCTGGTTTAAGCAACCAGACGGCCGATGGACCTATGGGATGTTCGTTGAAAATGGCCGCTTGATTGATAATAGCCCTAATGGCAAATTAAAAGCTTTATGCCGCTATTTGATGAATACCTATCCGGTTGAATTCATGATCACGCCTAACCAAGACGCACTCTTCTGTAATTTGCCAGAAAACATGAAGACCGCTTTCGAGACTGATTTAGCTAAATTTGATTATGGCAAACGCAATGGCAAGGCCTATTCACAACTGCGCCTGCTCTCAGGCGCCTGCGTAGGCCGCGATACCTGCCGCTTAACCTATACCGATTCTGAAAAATTTGAACCCTTCTTAATCGATGAATTGGAAGCTTTAGGTTGGGGCGATTTAAAAGAATCAATTGGTATCACTGGCTGCGAACGCCAATGCTTCCGCCCAGCTACCAAAACCTTTGGGCTTGTCGGATCTGGAATGAACCGCTATCAACTAAAACTAATGGCCACCGAAGATGCCAAGCATCAAGGCGTCCCTTTATTATCAGAAGATGGTAATGGAATTTATTTACGTTCAATCCCCCGAGAACGCGTAGCCCAAGTGATTGATACCTTGCTTAAGTTTTGGAAGGCTAATGCTAAACCAAACGAAGGTGTTGGCTATTACCACCGCCGCATTGGTGAAGCAGCCATCATCGCCCACTTAAAAGAAAACCCTGCCACGGCAGATTTGATGGTCAAGACCCTGCCAGCTGATTGCGTAATTGATAATAACTAAAAATCCGTAAAAACCAAAAAAATAACCCCCGCTTCTAAGCGGGGGTTTTAAATTTAGAATAATAACGGTTTGGGCAAGATCTGCCCAAACTTTTAAATCAAAACGTTGGTTTCATCCCAGGCAAATGTAGCTTCATCTTCCTGTTCAGCCTTCTGTTGTGATTCTTGGTTGTGTGGCCCTAACATTGGTATTACCCTCCTTAAAAACCCCATGGAGACCTTGCTCCGTATCTTGGGTTAGATAAGTGTAATAATACCCTATTTTAGGCCAAAATGCCAATTATTTTTTCAACCAAGCAATAAAAAATATAGTAAAATTTTACTACTTTTTTGCCTGGTGTGAACCAAATTTCTCCCTAGCTTTAAGGAATTTTTCCTCAAACCCCCATTTTCTAACCAAATGATTAGCATCTTTTTCATGTTGTTGATTAAAAACCCCCTCATGATGGTCTAAAACAAAATGCGCCAACTCATGCAGGACAACACCCTGAACAGCGTCAACGTCCTTAGCATCTTCAAGCTCTGTGGAAAGCTTGATAATCCAGACTCCCTTAGTAAAGGTTGGGGGATCATGTGGCTCAACAAAAATACCATTTGAATTAGCCCAACGACCACCACCAAAGTGAGGCATTTCCACAAAAATGGCTGGAAAATCAGCATTATTGACCTTATCTAGGACTTCTTGAGGAACACCCATTAAGGATACTTCAATAGCTTTATATATAGTAGGGTAAGATAACTGGAAGGCTTGGCTAACAAAATCATGTAAATACAGATCAACCTGCTTTTTACGCTCCGCAGCCCAAGATAGCTGCGCTAAAAGCAATAAAAATACCAATAAAAAGCATTTAACACCATATTGCATCATTAAATAGCCGATAACATACCCGTTACCCGGGCAAATTTCTCACGGGTCTTGCCTAATTTAACCCCGCGCTCAATTTCAGCAGCATCAATTTTCTTCCAATCCGCAAAACTAACCACCTTGACTTCCCTATCTTTAAGGAATTTCACCACCTGCGCTGTATCTGGAATTTCACAAGGATTTAACTGATCTAAATCTTCAATTAAGCTATTGACCGTTTCTTCTGCGCAAGGCTTATTTGTACCAATAATGCCCGATGCCCCGCGTTTTATCCAACCAGCCACATACCAACCAGAATAAATCTCTTCCGAATCCATCACTCTGCCCGCTTGATTGGGCACCACACCGGCATTAGCGGAAAAAGGCAAGCCTTTGATCGGAATACCCAAATAACCAACAGACCTAAATAAAACCCCGCAATCAATCTCTTCAAATTTACCCGTGCCGCGCACCTTTTGCTTGCCCATCTCACCTACTAAACGATTGATCTCAAAACGTGCTTTTTGTACCCGGCCTTTGCCGATAATTTCAATAGGCGAACGCTTAAAATGCAAAACAAACTTGCGGTTACGGCCATTGGGCGTAATGGTCGTAAAATGCTTTAAGATCTCAACATTTTTCTTTTTAGCCGCAAAAGAGACGTCCTCAATTTCTTTAAGGCTAGCCTCATTTAATTCCAAATCTTGGGGATCAATCAGCGGATAACAATCTGCCAATTCCCCCATTTCTTTAATTTCAGGCGCGGTAAAGGATGCTTGGGCAGGGCCGCGGCGGCCATACACATGAACCTCTTTAATTTTGCTCTCAGCCAATACTTCTAAGGTATGCTGGCTGATATCTGTTTTCTTTAATTCATCGGGCGTCTTACACAAGATACGGGCCACATCCATGGCCACATTTCCTTGCCCTATAATTACCGCTACCTCATGGGAAAAATCAAAATGATGGTCTTGAAAATCAGGATGCCCATTATACCAAGCCACAAATTCAGTAGCCGTATAGGAACCAACCAAATCCTCACCAGGAATGCCCAAATGCCTGTCAGACTCAGCGCCATAAGCAAAAATAATTGCATCATAAAACTTTTGCAATTCAAAAACCGTAATGTTCTTACCTACCGTCACATTACCAAAAAAAGAAAAATTAGGATGCTCAGCCGTTTTCTCAAAAACCTTGGTTACATTCTTAATCTTGGCATGGTCCGGAGCAACACCATAACGCACCAAACCAAAGGGCACCGGCAATTTTTCAAACATATCTACTTTAATATTAAGCTTTTGTTTCAATAAATCATCGGCGGCATAAAACGCACTTGGCCCACTACCAACAATAGCCACACGCAATTGACGTTCTGCAGTTCCTAAATTTGACATAATATTTTCCTCTTATCGTTTAAATTCAGTCGCTAAAATTAAATGCTTAATGCCCGCCTTTGTTGCTATATCAACAACCTGCACCACGTAATCATATTTTACATTACGGTCCCCATTAATGATAATGGCAGGATCTTTATAGGCCTTAGCCAACCCCTTCAAGCGGAACAAAAACAAATCACGATCCAATTTTAAATTATACTTTTGATTTTCCAAGAAAAGCTCTCCACCTGCGTTAACCGTCACATTAATATCCTTACTCTCTAACGCTTGCTGATTACTGGAAACCTGAGGCAAGGCAATCTTAATGCTTGAACGGTAAATCATCGGCGTTGTAACCATGAAAATAATCAATAAAACCAAGATAACATCAGTCAAGGGCGCGATATTAATTTCAGCGATGAGCTTGGTATTGCGGGGATGCCGTTTCATTTCTTCCTTGACCCCATCAAATCAAGCAATTCAGAAGAGGTTAATTCCATATCCATAACAATATTGTCAATGCGGCGCATCAAAAAGTTATAGCTAATAACGGCAGGGATAGCCACCAGTAGACCAGCGGCGGTACATACCAAGGCCTCCGCGATACCTTTCGTCACAATATCCATCCCGCTGCCGCCGGATTTTGAAATATCACCAAAGGCATGCATAATTCCAAGCACCGTCCCAAACAAACCAATATAGACCGCCGTACCACCGATGGTCCCAATAATGCTGATAAAACGCTCTAGCTTGATTGTTTCAATACTAATTTCACGTTCCATGGCGTTTGCAATCATTTTCTCGTCATGGCCGTTTAAATTAAGCCCGGCTAAGGCCACCTTGGCACAAGGCGTATCCGCATTACGGCATATATTAACCGCATTAGGGATTTTATTTTGGACGATTTCTTTCTGTAGCTCCTCCATTAACGCAAAACGGGAAACCCGTAAACGACGCTGAAAATACAAAACACGCTCAATAATAACCGCAATTGAAATCACGGAACAAAGGATTAACACATACATCGTAAAACCACCCGCTTGGATGATTTCAAAAACACCTTGACCTTTAAACATGAATGCCTCCGTTTAAATAAAATAATAATTCCTGATTCTATCCCAAGCCGGATATGAAAACAAGCAAAATAGGAGAATTCACCTTGACTTGCGAGGGTGATTTGGTAATCTATGGCATGTACGCTGGCCTGCTGGGTTAAGCGCATTAAATAAGCCTCATCATTATAACTTCAGGAGAGTGCATGATAATTGGTATTCCTAAAGAAACACACGCAGGGGAAAAGCGCGTTGCCTTTACCCCTCCTTCGGTTGACCGTTTGGTTAAAAAAGGCGCTCAAATCGTCGTAGAAACAGGCATTGGCGCCTCTATTGGCCTCACCGATGACGACTATAAAAAAGCCGGTGCAGCCATTGCCTCACGCGCTGACACCTTATCTGCAGATATTGTCCTGCGCCTGCGCAAACCCACCATTGATGAAGTAGGCAAACTTAAAAAAGGGTCCTTACATATCAGCTTCCTTGACCCGTTTAATGAAAAAGCATTGGTTGAAGCCTTGGCTGCTGCAGGTATCAGCGCCATTTCCATGGAAATGATCCCCCGCTCAACCCGCGCCCAAAAAATGGACGCACTGTCATCACAAGCAAATTTAGCTGGTTATGTCACCGTATTACTGGCAGCTAACCGCTTACCCAAAATCCTACCTATGATGATGACACCAGCCGGTACCATTACCCCTGCTAAGGTCTTTATTATTGGCGTAGGTGTGGCTGGTTTACAGGCCATTGCTACGGCTAAACGGTTAGGCGCTAAGGTAGAAGCTTTTGATACTCGCCCTGTAGTTAAGGAACAAGTCCAATCATTAGGCGCTAAATTCGTTGAGATTGACCTAGGCGAAATGGGCCAAACCGCCCAAGGCTATGCTAAGGCGTTAACTGATGAACAAATTGAAAAACAACGCGTAGGAATGACCAAGGTCTGCGCCCAATCAGACATTATTATCACCACTGCCCAGCTTTTTGGCCGAAAAGCACCTATTCTATTAACTAAGGCTATGATTGCCCAAATGCGCAGCGGCACCATCATTGTTGATATGGCAGTTGAATCCGGCGGTAATGTCGAAGGTTCAAAACTTAATGAAGAAATCATTACTGAAAACGGCGTTTGCATCATGGGGATGGCTAATCTGCCAGGCCATGTCGCTGCCCACGCCTCCCAGGTCTATTCAGCGAACCTGCATAATTTGTTAGAAGAATATTGGGACAAGGAAACCAAATCTTTCAAACTCAACACCGAGGATGATATTATTAAAGGATGTTTAGTCACTCACCAAGGCGTTATTGTTAACGACATGGTCAAAAATATCAAATAACGTTAGGGAGAACACATGGAACTTATCTACCTGCTTTTTATCTTAAGCCTCTCGATTTTTCTAGGCTTTGCGCTAATCTCACGCGTACCACCCTTATTGCACACACCACTGATGTCTGAAGCAAATGCCATTTGCGGGATCATCATCGTCGGAGCATTAATCGCAGCTGGCTCAGAAGCCAACAGCACCCTGACTATCATCTTAGGCACCAGTGCTGTTGCTTTAGCTGCTTTTAACGTAGTGGGCGGTTATTTAGTTACTGAGCGTATGTTAAAAATGTTTAAGAAAAAGGATTCCAAATGAACCTAGAATTCATTGTCAATTTCACCTATATCGTTTCTTCAATCCTCTTTGCCTTTGGTTTACGCAATTTAGGCTCTCCCCTAACAGCGCGTAACGGCAACATCCTCTCTGCGGTTGGTATGCTATTAGCGGTTATTGCCACCCTGGTGGGGGCGCATATCGTCAGCTGGCAATGGATCATTATTGGTATTATTATCGGTTCTATTTTAGGGGCCCTGGTTGCCTATAAAGCAGCTATGACCCAGATGCCTGAAATGATTGCCCTGCTTCACGGATGCGGGGCCTTAGCTTCCGTATTTGTCGACTGGACCGCCTATCAAGTGCATGGCGCCCATAGTTTAACCGTTGCCATTACCCTTTACCTATCCATTGTCATCGGCGGCTTAACCTTTACCGGATCAGCGGTTGCCTGGGGCAAATTAAGCGAAAATTTACCAGGCAAGGCTATTTTATTGCCCGGACAACGCTGGATTAATATTGGCTTAATCTTAAGTATCTTGGCACTTGGCGTCATGTTTATCTTAGACCCAACCCAACACCACCTCTTCCTTATTATCTTAGGACTTTCCTTCTTATTTGGTATTTTCTCCGTACTACCTATTGGCGGGGCAGATATGCCTGTTGTTATTTCAGTCCTCAATAGTTACTCTGGGGTGGTTGCTTGCACCACCGGCTTTGTCATCAATAATACCTTATTAATCGTGGTTGGCGCACTTGTCGGCGCTAACGGGATTATCTTAAGTATTATTATGTGCAAGGCCATGAACCGCTCCATCACCAATGTGCTTTTTGGAGGCTTTGGAGCGACAGTTAAGAAAAAAGCTGCTGGCGAGAAAAAGGAAGCTAAATCAATTAATGTTGAAGATGCCGCCTTAGTATTACAAAATGCGAAATTTGTAGTGGTTGTGCCTGGTTACGGGTTAGCCGTTGCCCAAGCACAGCATGCGGTTAATGAATTAGCTAAATTATTGGAAGCCAACGATACGGAAGTCAAATATGCCATCCACCCTGTTGCTGGACGCATGCCAGGACACATGAATGTGCTATTGGCAGAAGCAAATATTTCCTATGAACAATTAGTGGAAATGGATGAAATTAACCCCATTATTGAAACAGCTGACGTAGCGATCATTATCGGGGCTAATGACACAGTTAATCCTGCCTCACGCCACGATAAATCAAGCCCCATCTTCGGGATGCCGATTATTAATGCGGATAAGGCCAAAAACGTATTTGTCTTAAAACGCTCCATGGCCTCAGGTTTCGCGGGGATTGAAAACGAATTGTTCTATTATGATAATACACGCATGATCTTTGGTGATGCCAAAGCGACCTTGCAATCCTTGGTTACTGAATTTAAAAACGCTCAGCATTAATTGTTACGTTTTAATAACCAAAAAACAAAGGAGAAAAC
>CAYNTZ010000052.1:0-11628 GCA_964400365.1 uncultured Planctomycetales bacterium
TTAATCTTACTGGTCACCGTCACAATCAAGGTACTAATAATATTAAACGAGGCCACCAGGACAATCAGCGTCAGGATAATAAACATGGCAAATTTTTCCAATGCCAAGGCCGCAAAAAAATTCGCGTTCGCCTCCATCCAGGTGCGCACCACAAAAGAAAAACCAGTGAGCTCATAAATAGCACCCTTAACCTTGGCCGCATCCTCGGGATTGGTTAATTTCATGCCAATACCCGTCACTGATTGCGCACCGATATGAAAAATTTCTTGGGCCTTGCGTAAATCAACTAATATTAAATTCATGTCATAATCATACATGCCCGATGTAAAAATGCCGGCCACCGTCAACTCATAGCGCCAGCCATTACCCGCCACCCCTGAAGCTGGAGCAATGACGGTTATCTTATCCCCCACATGAAAACCATAAAAAGAAGCTAATTGACTGCCGATCACCGCCTCGCTTGCCTTTAAATCCGCAATCTTAGCCTTTGCTAAATAACTATTAATGCGCGTCACATCCCCCTCACTGGAAGGCTCCACCCCACGCAAAATCAAGGACGCTGCCTTCTGCCCAGTCTCCAAGAAAACATTGCCGTGGATATAGGGCGTCGTCGCCTTTACCCCGGCAATGCCCTTTAACTTAGCATCCAGCCCAACATAATCTTTAAGCCCGGTTTCACGCTCCACAAAGATATGCGCGTTAGCCCCAATGATTTTCTCGCGCAGGTCATGATCAAAACCAGACATGACACCGATGACGACGATCAACGCCGCCACGCCAATAGCAATGCCGGCAATGGCCACCATATTAATCATGGCCAAGAATTTATCCTTCTTGGCCTGCAAAAAACGTAACGTTAACCATAATTCAAAGTTCATATACCACCTTAATCTACTACCTATGTAAGCAGGTGTTGGTAGGGGTAGTTCAGCCTAGAGAAGCCCGTAGAATCTTTTCAATTATATACCTGCCGCTCCGCGGCAAGTTAAACATTGAAGATTCTAAGGGGCTTCAAAAGGCATTCACTACCCCTACCAACACCCGCTTCTCAACACCTATACAATAAACAGACTATTCCTGGTGCTTTAATAAGGGAAATAGAATTACATCCCTAATTGACGCTGAATCAGTTAATAGCATGACTAAACGGTCAATGCCAATACCTAAACCACCAGCCGGCGGCATACCGTATTCAAGCGCCGTGACGAAATCTTCGTCGATATTACGGTTTCCCGTTTCCACATCGTCCTCTAAATCAGCCACCAAGCGCTTCTTCTGCTCTTGCGGGTCATTTAACTCACTATACGCATTCCCCACTTCCATCCCGGCGATAAAGAATTCGAAACGCTGGGCAATGTGTGGATTATCTGGCTTCGCTTTAGCTAAGGGTGAGAGGAAGGTAAAGTAATCCAACAAGAATACCGGATTAGCCTTATGGCTTTGATCTAGGACATCCTCGACCATCTTCATAACAGCCGACTTAGTTAAACGATCTAACTTGATATGCCCCGGACGTTTAGCCTTTACCTTGGCTAACATTTGCTCAGCAGTATCCTCAGGGTTAATATCAAAATGCTCCTTCACCACTTGTGCAAAGGAACGGCGTTCCCACGGCGTGGTGAAATCAATTTCCTGCCCCTGATACTGCACCTTATAGGAACCATAAAGCTTAAATACAAGCGAGCTGATTAATTCTTCAGTCAAATTCATCATATCCTCGAAATTACCATAGGCTTGATACACTTCCATCATGGTGAATTCCGGATTATGGCGCGTCGAGATCCCTTCGTTACGAAAATTACGGTTCATCTCGTAAACTTTTTCCATGCCACCGACGAGTAAACGCTTTAAATACAATTCCGGCGCGATACGCAAAAACACATCCATGTCCAAGGTATTGTGCTTGGACTTAAATGGACGGCCGCGGGCCCCACCCGCTAAAGGCTGCAGCATCGGGGTCTCTACTTCTAAGAACCCTTTGCTATCTAAAAAAGAACGGATATAGGAAACAATATGGCTGCGCTTGATAAACACATCACGCACCTCAGGGTTTGCAATCAAATCCACATAGCGCTGGCGGTAACGGATATCCACATCTTTCAAGCCATGCCATTTTTCTGGCAAGGTTTGCAAAGACTTAGCCAGGACATGGTACTTAACCATGCGCACACTGTTCTGGCCGGTCTTGGTGATAAAGGTTTCCCCCTCGACGCCAATAATGTCACCGATGTCTAAATTATCCATCATGTCATAGGCATCTTGACCTACTATATCAAGCTTCACAAAAATCTGCATGCGGCCGCTTTGGTCCATCAAATCCATGAAGGTAACCTTGCCCTGGGAACGGCGAGCCATGATGCGGCCGGCAATCACGACGGACAAACCTTCTTTAAAATCTTTTAAAATATCACCCATCACATGGGTACGGATAAACCGCTGGCCATAGGCATCAACACCACGGGCCGTCAGGGCGTCTAATTTCTTTATCCTAACATCTTTAGTTTCATGACCTTCCATAGCAAATCACCTAATCTTTCTATAATTTTTTAAACAAAGAGATGGCTCATTATATAGAAATTGATTAGGGGTGTCAATGGAAGTTAAGGGGCATTCTCGGCGAGAAAATCAAATAAACAAACTACGCACAAACGATACAGATAGCAGCCTTATTAGCCAATTCAACCGTCTTACCGCGGTCAATGATAAGGGTCTTGCCAGCTTCAATGGCCAGGCAGGAGGCTTTAACACGCCTCATGGTTTCAATGGTGCGGGGGCCAACGACAGGGACATCAAAACGATTATCCTGATGAGGTTTAGACGTTTTCACCACCACAGCCCCGCCATGGGCAATGTTGCCGCCGCGTTCAATAGCACGGTCAGTACCTTCCATGGCTTCAATAGCCACAATGGCTTTTTCTTTAACCACCACCGTTTGGCCAATGTCAATTCCGCCCATTAACTTAGCAATGGTCAACCCAAATTCAATATCCGCTAATTCACTTGCCGTAGGTCCGCGCTTGGTCAGCGTGCCCTTGGGGGCCAGGTACTTCTTTAACAAGAAGGTTGAATCCAATAAGGCCATCCCCTCAGCCGCTAAACGGTCAGCCACTGCGCCAAAAATCGTATCGGTCTTGCGGTCACGCAAGGCATCATGCAAGATTTGGAATTCCGCGTCCAACTTCACCGCCGGGTTAAACAAATTATCCGGATTAACCTGGCCAGCCATGATCACTTCCGTCACACCATGCGCACGGAAATACGTAAAAAGTTTCTTTAGTTCACCTACCTTAAAATATTGGAATTTATCAACAAGCGCAAACAATAGGGGCGACGTATCACCAATAACAGCCGCAGCCACCACCCTATACCCTTGATCCTTAGCCGCACGGGCAAATAGGAATGGGAATTCCCTGTTACCTGCTATTAACCCTATTGTCTTTGTGGAAGCGGTCATATTAGAAACTCAATTGATGGCTGGGGATTACTAGGCAATGCCGCGCGTCGAAGCTTGGATGAACTCAAGGACACGGTTAATTTCTGCTAATCCGTTATACTGTTCCTTCACCTGCACAATCGCATTGCTGCGGTTAAGCCCTGAATTAAACAACACCTTAAAGACGCGGCGTAATTCCAACTGAGTGGCTGAAGCCATTCCTGCACGCTTAAGCCCAACAATATTAAGGCCCCGCAAGGTCGCAGGATTACCATCGACCATTGAATACGGCGGCACATCTTGATTAACCTTGGAACATCCACCAATAACAGATAGATACCCAACCCTGGTGAATTGATGGATGCCAGTCAAGCCGCCGATCACCGCGCGGTCTTCAATAGTTACATGACCGGAAAGTCCTACATAATTAGCCATCACGCAATCATTACCGATATGGCAATCATGCGCCACATGGGCACAGGCCATCAATAAATTATTATTGCCAATGACGGTGGTGCCGCCCCCTTCGAGGGTGCCGGGATTAACGGTAACATATTCACGAAAAATATTATTATCGCCAATCTTCAGAAAGACCTTATCGGTATTCTGATGCTTCTTGTCTTGCGGGCGGGAACCAATCACGGCTCCGGTGAAAATCTGACAACCTTTGCCCATGGTCGTATAACCTTCAACCAAGGCGTGCGCGCCAACCACCGTATCATCGCCTAAGCTGACATGGCCTTGAATAATAGCGTACGGCCCTACCGTCACATTATTGCCTAATTTGACATCGGAACCGATAATTGCTGTGGGATGAATTTGATTAAGCATTTTAATTATATAAATAGTGCGCGTCCGTATATGAAAACATCATTTCTGCTTCAACCGCCACTTCACCGTCGACCTTGCAAACACCTTTAACTTGAGCAGTGCGGTCGCGGTCGCGGATAATTTCAACTTCCATGATTAATTGATCGCCAGGAGAAACAACCTTGCGGAATTTCACGCCATCAATCGCCATAAACAAGGCTACTTTACCATTATGCGCACCTGAGGTCAAGACAACTACCCCAGCTGTCTGCGCCATGGCCTCAATCATCAAGACACCCGGCATCACCGGCTTGGATGGAAAATGGCCTTGAAAGAAACCATCATTGATCGTGACATTCTTAATCCCAATCCCCTTCTTACCAGCTTCGACTTCAATCACCCGATCAACCAACAAGAACGGATAACGATGCGGCAAAATCTTCATGATCTCATTAATATCAAAAACACGATTACCCACCGACTGCTTAGCTGGAACATATTGCCCCACCGCATATTTCTTGCGCTGGGCATCAATTTTTTTGACTAATTCACGATTTAAGGCATGCCCGCTCTTTGTGGCAAATACCGCACCTTTAACCTGATAACCTAATAAAAACAAATCACCAACAATATCCAAGGCTTTATGGCGGCAGCATTCATCGGGAAAACGCAGCTTATTATCTAACGGGCCATGCTCGCCCATCACCAAGGTGTTCTGATGATTAGCTCCCTTGCCCAAACCGTTGGTGCGGATGGCCTCAACTTCACTATCTAAACAAAAGGTGCGTGCCCCTGCTAATTGCCCTTGAAAAGCCGCCGCATCAACATGCAACGAAAAAAACTGCGCACGCAAGGCGGGATGGTCATAATCTAGGGCATACGCTATAGAAAAATGATCTGCCGGAACAATCACCACCGTCGCTGTTTTGCTAGCCACCACAATAGGTTCTTTAATCTCAAAAACAACACGTTCTGCATCAAGCTCTAGAAGACCTGCCTTTTGGATGGCTTCCACAAAACCTAAACTACTGCCATCAAGCCCTGGCACTTCTTGATTATCAATCTCAATAACCAGGTTATCAATGCCCAGACCGCTTAAGGCTGCTAATAAATGCTCGATGGTATACACCCTTACATCGCCGCTGCCAACCGCCGTGCATCGGGTCACCTTAGCATCCATTACCACTGAAGACGCCTCAACCCTAATCACCCCAGCCCCAGGCAAATCAACCCGCACAAAACAAATGCCTGCCCCAGCCGCAGCAGGTTTCAAAGTCACCTGGGCATGTTGGCCCGTGTGCAAACCAATGCCTGCAAGTTTTACCTCATTACGTATTGTCTGTTGTTTCATATCTTTTTATTTTCTAATTCATCCACACGCTTCTTTAAATCTTTAATCATCTGGGCATAATGGTCCAACCGTTGAATATGCGCATTGGTCTTAAATGCTTCTTTAATTGGCCCCGCTGGATGCCCCCACACAGTTTCTCCAGCCTTAACTGATTTACTTACTCCTGATTTTGCGGCAACAATAGCCCCATCACCAATCTCTATATGGCCAACTAAACCCGCCTGCCCTGCTAAAACAACATAATTCCCTAATGTAGTGCTCCCAGAAATCCCAACCTGGGACACAATCAAACAATGCTTGCCCGTCACCACATTATGCGCAATCTGCACTAAATTATCAATCTTTGTCCCCTGGCCAATTACCGTCTTATCAAAACGAGCTCGGTCAATGGTTACATTAGCGCCTATTTCAACATCATCCTCGATCACCACCGTCCCCACCTGAGGGATCTTCACATGCCTACCCTCAACCGTCACGTAACCGTAACCATCAGAACCAATCACCGAGCCATTATGCACAATCACACGGCTGCCAATCACCACGCGCTCACGGATACTGACATTAGGATATAATAAGCAATCAGCCCCAATGACAACATCATGCCCGACGTAACATCCCGCATAAATGAAGGTATTATCCCCAATCACCGCACCCGGCTCAACCACCACATGAGGCCCTAAACCCACATTCTTACCCAACCTAGCCTGATCACTAATGATTGCAGTCGGATGCAGGCCTTGCGGTTTATAATTGGGGGCATCCTTCAATAGGAGATTTACCACCTGGGTAAAAGCGTAGGAAGGGTTATCCACCCTAATAACAGTTTTCCCCGGACAAGAAATCTGCCGGGGAACAATAACAACCAAGGATTTTGTCTGCGTTAGAAGAGCTTCATTCTTTGGATTAACCAAGAAGGTCAGGTCTTCCTCTTGAGCCTCTTTAATCCCTGCAAAACCAGTTATAAAAGCATTACCGTCACCGACGGCATCCCCTGAAACTAGCTTAGCAATATCGGTGACGGTAAGGCGCATAACACGTTTCTTACTTCTTATAGCTATCGTTTAAGTTCTTTAAGATAGCTTCAGTGACATTGTTTTCTTTATTGCCGTAGATTAAGACCCTATCATTAAGAATATAGTCATAACCTTCCTTCTTGGCATATTCACTGACAACCTTCTCAATCTCTAACAAGATTTCTTTAACCTTGCCATCACGCTTTTGGGCTAATTCTGTACGCTTGGCCTTATCAAATTCAATCAATTCAGCCTTTTGCTTTTCAATGTCAGCTTGAAGCTTTTGCTTTTCATTTTCTTTCATTAAGGCCAATTTACCTTGGGCATCGCGCACCTTATTAATCATCACGTCACGCTCTTTTTGGAACGCTTCGCTGTCTTTTTGCAAGACACCATCTTGTTCCTTTGTCTTTTGGTAATTATCAAAGACACGGCTTAAATCAACATAGGCAATCTTCAAATCCTTCGCAACGGACATCCCCGTCGACATTACACCAAAAACAACCGCTAATCCCAACACTTTTAACGCTTTCATATACTTCCTCCTGGTTATTTTATTACATATTTAATACCCTACCTACCGGCAGGCAGGCATGCATACCGCAGGGAGCGGCAGGCCTGGTTAATATAAAATTAAAATCCGCGGCTAACGCTGAAATAAAACTTACCGCTCTTTTCTTCTTCGCCAACTTCCTTGCTTAACGGAATACCATAATCTAATTTAATAGGACCGATGGGCGTCTTAACCCGCAACCCTAGACCAGTACCGGATTTGAAACCGCCGCTGCCCCAATCACTAGCCTTTGACCATACATTACCCACATCATAAAAAACAGCCGCTTTTAGAATATCAATGATGGGAACCGTATATTCAACATTACTAATAACCATGGCCTCGCCGCCAACCGGATCTTCCGTATTGGGATCCAAGGGACCGACCTTACGTTCATTATACCCACGGATGCTCTGCGCACCGCCGGCAAAATAACGTTCAAAAATCGGCACGCGGCTGGTATTATCGTACGCCTTCACAATGCCCGTGCGCCCACTTAATTCCAAAACAGTGGTTAATTCATCGAATTTTAACGGCACATAATAACTGCCACCGGTCTGTAAGCGGTAAAAATCCTTATCCCCGCCTAATAAGCCGCCAGCAACATCAAGATTGTTGTTAACAATCCAACCCTTGGTGGGCGACAAACTGCTGTCACGGTAGTCGTTTGTCGTTGAAAACCCTAACGAACTAACTATATTAGTCCCCTCTTCCGCCGCTAAATCAGCAGAAACATTGGACTCTAAGTTATTAATCTTAATTTGTTCTAAACGGTACATGGAACCAACGGAGAAATTATCATTAAAGGCTTTCCCTAAGCGCAGGGCACCACCCGCACGGCTTTCATCATAAGCATAACCAGTATTACTGTCACGCTTGCGTTCCGTTAAGAAGGCATCGAAACCACCGGAAATCGGATAATCAAATAACCATGGCTCCGTAAAACTTAACAACAGATTTTGACGGGTTGATCCCATTTCAGCGCGCAAACGCAAGTTTTGACCGCCACCAGTAAAGGAAGGCCAACGGGAAATATCAAAATTCTTCTGCTCAATCTCGATAAACCCAACCAATTGGTCAACAGTGCTGTAGCCGCCGCCAAAGGAGAAGGAACCAGTCTTAGCTTCCTTCACCTGCACAACTAAGTCTTTTTGGTCTGTCTGGTCGGTATCCTCAATGTCATAACCCACATCTTCAAAATAACCAAGGTCTTTCAAACGATCCTTGGACTTACGCAATTTCTTGCCGTCAAACTGATCGCCGGGATACATGCGCAATTCACGGCGAATAACAATATCTCGGGTATTGGTATTCCCTTGAATCTTAATCTTGTTCACATAGGCTAGGGAGCCTTCCTTGATGGCTAACTTAATATCTACCTTGCCCGTTTCTGCATTAAATGAGGTCGCCTCTTCCACCACAGCAGAAATATACCCGCGGTCAAAATACGCATTACGGATATTGCCCAGGTCTTCATCTAATTTATCATGGCTAAAGACCTTACCTTCCTTAATGTTCTTGATATTGCCTTTAATATCAAATTCACTTAAGACGGAATTACCTGCAAAAGCCACATCCCCCACGTAGTACCGCTTACCTTCTTCCACCGTCACATCAATATTAACCTTGCCCTTATATAAAGGCTCAACCTTGTAGCTTGCCTTAGCATCAATATAACCGTTTTGGCTATAGAAGGTCTGGATACGGCCCATATCCTCATCAATGACATCTTCCTTCAATAAGCCTGAATTAAATATCCAACCCCAACGGGATTTCATTACCTTGATTAAGCGCCCATCCGTATAGGCGGTGTTGCCATAAACATTGATGCGCTTAATCTTTACCCTGTACCCTTCACGGATAATAAAATGGAGGCTTGCCTTATTCGTTGTTTCATCAATAAAGCTCTCCACGTCAACCTTAATCTGGGTCAATCCTTTTTTCTTATAAAGCTCTTCAATAGTGTTAACATCGTCTTTAAGCGTCTTATTATCAAGGAATTTATCCTTCTTTGTCTTCATCTTGCTTTCCAAGAATTTCTTATTATAAAAACGAATCTTGGAAAAAGTCATTTCTTCGATAATCGGTTTTTCTTGTAGACGCACAACAACCTTATAACCACCATCCACATCTTCATGGTCAATTTGAACATCGCTGAAAAAACCCGTATTGTAGAGGCGCTTTAAGTCATCGCTCACAACAACTTCTTGGTAATCTTGGCCAACCCTGGTCTTTATCTTGGCTAATACTTGAGCCACCCCGATCGATTTATTACCCTGAATATCAATAGCCTTTACCGTCTTGGTCATGACTGGATCGGCCACCACAACAGGTTCAGGCGCAGCAACAGGTTCAGGTGCAGCAACAGCAAGAGGCTCAACGGCATTTTCAGCTGACACCGCTTCTTGAACTTCATCAAGAGCCGCGTTCACCACGGGATCAATGCCTGCCTGATCAACGCTAGGTTCAGCCGCAACTTCTTGTGAAAAAGCAGGTTTTAAGCTTAATAAAACGGTAAAAATGACAATAAAAAAAACGTGGGGGAGAGTATGTTTTTGCATGTTTGTGATTATATGGGTTGCTGGTTTAGCTGTCAATCGACATCTGTGATTTTATTCGTGATGAATGGTATCAAGATTGGCGAATTTAACAAACTCTTTCAAAAATTTAAGCTTCACATCGCCCGTTGGACCATTACGCTGTTTAGCAATAATGGCCGTGGCTATGCCCCGATTTTCTTCAGTTGGACTATAGTAATCTTCCCGCGTTAATAACACCACCACATCCGCATCCTGCTCAATAGCCCCTGATTCACGCAGGTCAGATAGCTGTGGGCGATGGTCCTGACGGCTTTCAACCGCCCGGGAGAGCTGGGAAATCGCAATTAACGGCACGCTTAATTCACGCGCCAATGCTTTCAAGGAACGTGAAATTTCAGAAATTTCCTGCTGGCGGCTGTCACTGCGCACTGATGACTGCATCAGCTGCAGGTAATCAACAATAATCAAACCTATATTATGCGCGGTCTTTAACCGACGGGCCTTGGCCCGCAATTCCAATACTGTAATAGCCGGCGTATCGTCGATAAACATCGGCGCATTGGATAATTTACCAGCCGCCTTGGTTAATTGCGGCCAATCAGACGGCGATAAAAACCCGGTACGCACATTATGCGCATTAACTTGCGCCTGGGAACACAGCATACGCTGAACTAATTGCTCTTTTGACATTTCTAATGAAAAAATGGCAGTCGGGACATTCTTATCAATACACGCATGCTCAGCCATAGAAACAGCAAAAGCACTTTTCCCCATAGAAGGCCGCCCGGCCACAATAATCAAATCAGCTTTCTGCAACCCTGATGTCATCCGGTCAAAATCAATAAAGCCGGTGGCAACGCCAGTAATCGATTCTTTTTTCTGATAAAGCTGGTCAATGGTTTCAATGGTTGTCTTGACTATATCCTTGATGTGATAGGCCTGTTGCTTTTGCTTGGCATTGGCGATCTCAAAAATCAACTGCTCTGCCGCATCAACTAACTCATCAACATTAACCCCGGTCCCGTAACTCTTGGCAATGATTTCCGTTGAATTCTTGATCAGTTTACGCTGAATGCCCTTTTCCTTAACAATGTCCATGTAGAAGCGCGCATTAGCTGCGGTCGGGACAAAATCAGCTAATTCAGTCAGGTAGGTAACGCCGCCCACTGAATCCAACATGCCTTGATTCTTTAAATAATCTGAAAGGGTGATTAAATCGACATTCTTGCGGTTAGCATAGAGGTCTTTAACGGCCTCATAAATCTTCTGGTGGCCGGTTTCATAAAAATAGAAGCTATCGAGCTGTTCAATAGACAACCCGATAGCTTCATCGCTAATCATCATCGCCCCTAAGACCGCCTTTTCAGCGTCGATGTTCTGGGGGGGGATTCTTATTTCTTGGTGACCCATAAGCGGACCTTGGCAACCACTTCCTGATGCAGTTTCACGCCCACTTCGAAAATACCTAAATCTTCAATCGCCTTTTCAATAACTAGAGATTTCTTCTCCACCTTTTGGCCCTCAGCTTCGAATGCCTTTAGGATTTCAGTTTCAGAAATAGCCCCATAAAGCTTTTCTTGGTCATTGACTTCAACAGCAATCGTTAACGACACCTTAGAGAGGACATCAGCCTTGGCTTGAGCTTGAGCTTTTTCAGCCTCATATTGCGCTAAGCGTTTGACCTTTTCTTTTTCGATGCGCTTGACATTACCTTCGGTGGCAACCACCGCTTTTTGGCGGGGAAAAAGATAATTACGGGCATAGCCGTCCTTGACCTTAACCAAATCGCCAACCTTACCTAATTTTTCTACATTGTCTGTTAAGATAATATTCATAGATTACTTCCTTTGCGCAGAACCAACTGAGATTAAACCTAAAAACCTGGCACGCTTCACCGCTTCGGTTAACAAACGCTGCTGCTTGGCAGA
>CAYNTZ010000053.1:0-3952 GCA_964400365.1 uncultured Planctomycetales bacterium
ATATTGGCAATCTCACGCAAGACGGCGCGATAATACATCATGTAGCCGCGCTGGCCACGCTTCCACGGCGCAATCGCCGCAGTCCAGGGCTTGTTTGGGTCTTCAACCAAGGCTTGCGGGTCAATCTCCATCTTGGTGCCTAGGCCATTGCATTCCGGGCAAGCACCATAGGGGGAATTAAACGAAAAGATGCGCGGCTCAATTTCACTTAAAGAAGTCCCGCATTCCGCGCATGCATATTTCTCACTGAAGGTTTGCAAAGGCTTTTCACCATTAAAATCAATAAATAAAATCCCCTCACCCACCTTCAACGCGGTTTCTACTGAATCAAATAAACGTTTGCGGATATCCGGACGGACGGTCAAACGGTCGACGACCACTTCAATGTGATGGATCTTATATTTATCCAGTTTGACCTTATCCCCAGTTTCATAAATCTTGCCATTAATGCGCATGCGGGCAAAACCGCTCTTGGCCACGTCCTGACCGATGTTGCGGTATTCACCTTTACGGCCACGCACTAAAGGCGCTAACACATTAATCTTGGCGCCTTCGGGGAAGGACAAAATCGTATCGACAATTTGCTGGGCGCTTTGCTGTTCAATTTTCTTGCCGCAGGAATAGCAATGCGGCGTCCCCACCCGCGCAAAAAGCAAACGCAGGTAATCATAGATTTCCGTCTGGGTAGCCACCGTAGACCGAGGGTTGCGACTCACCGTCTTTTGTTCAATAGAAATGGTGGGCGATAAGCCTTCAATATGCTCAACTAAAGGCTTTTGCATTTGATCTAAGAATTGACGGGCGTAGGCGGAAAGACTCTCGACATAGCGGCGCTGGCCTTCCGCGTAGATCGTATCAAAGGCCAAGGATGATTTACCAGAACCCGAAAGCCCGGTAATCACCACAAATTGATTGCGGGGAATGGTTAAATCTATATTTTTTAAATTGTGCTCTTTGGCACCACGGATAATAATCGCATCTGATTTCATAGACGCGTATTATATATCAAAAACAAGGACGGCTACTGGTTTTTTAAGAAACCCGTAGCCGTCCTTTATTTCACTAAATCGCTAAACGCGACTTATTTTTTCTTCTTGGTCTTCTTAGCGGAAGACTTCTTTACTGCCTTTTTAGCAGGCTTCTTTGCAGCCTTCTTCTTGGTGCCGCCACGGACCATCTTCGCGGCAGAGATATCACCTTGCTTGTCGATGAAGTAGAGGTAACCTTCTTCGCGCTTGATACCAACCTTAGCAACCTTCTTAGCAGACCCACCCTTTTTATCGCCGCGAGCCATCTTGGCTGCAGAGATATCGCCTTGCTTATCTACGAAATACAAGTAACCCTTTTCTTTCTTAACTCCGACTTTCGCGACTTTTTTAGAAGCCATATACTGATCTCCTTTGTTTGTAGGGAACTCTTTCCCTAGTGTTTATTTTAAATAGGGGTTACCCCCCCATTTCCTTACGTTCCAACCTTCACTTCTTGAAAATATTGCTTCAAGGCCTGCACTGCTGATAACACCGCCAAATGAGATGTCTTTGGATTATCCGGGCAAACCACATTCTCTGTTTTCGTCACCAAGCGGCCAAATTCACCAACCACTTCAATCTCATGTGAATTAACCTTAAAGTCTGGTGATGTGCTAATCCTAATCCGCAATTTATCTTTCGCATTTGACGCTAAAGCAATCGTCGCCGCCACATTGATGTTCTGTGGAAAGCATTTTACCGCTTCTTTAACGTTTCCATCAAACAAAATTGTTTCTTTTTTTATTTGGGACAAATTGATCCGACGGGCCTGCACATAGGCATTGTCGGCAAAACCATAGATTGGCTTGCGTGTCGTCAAGGTAATGCTGTCAATTTTCTTTAAGGCCGCGGCTTTAATCGCATCAATACCAGCAATCGCCCCCGACGGTATCAACAAACGAGCGCCTTGTTTCTGGGCTAATTTTAAAATCGATTCGCCATCAATAAATTTCCCCACACTCATCACCAACACATCTTTTTTAGCCAATAAAGCTTGGCGCACCAGGTGATTGGTGTCAGGGGCATTGACCGCCTCAACCAACAAGTCACAGCCGTTGAGCAATTCGGAATAGGAATTCTTAACTATATTTTTATTGGGGAGATGTTTGGCTAGCGCTTGAGATTTAGCAGGATTGATATCGAAAATCGCGGTGACGGTGGCCTTATCTTCACATTCACTTTTGATACTTTTAGCAATGCGTGAACCGATGGCACCGCAGCCTAGGATACCTACTCTAATTTTTGCTTTGCTTTTTGTCATTAATGGAGATAAAGGCATTATCAATCAATCGCGTTTTACCAAAAAAAACTGCTACAGCAATCAGCACCTGCCCCTCGATCCTTGTTAAAGGCTCCAAGGTTTGGGCATTCACACATGCGACGTATTGAATTTTTCCCTGCGATTGTTTGGCGATCAAAGCCTTAATACTTTTAATAACCTTGAGCACTGACCGCTCACCCGCCTTAATGCGGCCCCGGGCTTCTTGCAAAGCCTTATACAATACAGGGGCTTCTTGCCGTTCTTGAGCCGTCAGGTACACATTGCGCGAGCTCATGGCTAAACCATCCTTCTCACGGGTGGTTGGGATAACCTTTATTTCAATGGGGAAATTAAGGTCACGCACCATGGTTTTGATCACCGCCACCTGCTGGGCATCCTTTTGGCCTAGGAACATCACATCCGGCTGGACAATATTTATAAGCTTGGCAACAACCGTCGTCACACCTTTAAAATGCCCGGGCCGAAAAGCACCGCACAAGACATTGGAAATATTTTCTACGTCGATGTATGTCAAATAACGATTTGGATAAATCTCATTATCAGTCGGAAAAAAAAGAATGTCAACATTTTCTTTTAAACACAGCGACGCATCATGCGTAAAATCCCGAGGGTACTTACCCAAATCTTCCTTAGGGCCAAATTGTTTGGGGTTAACAAAGATACTCACCACACAGATATCACAGGCCTTCTTGGCTTGGCGCATTAAATTAAGATGCCCTTCATGGAAATAGCCCATCGTCGGGACAAAGCCGATGGTTTTGCCTTTTTGGCTGGCCTGGCAGAGGATGTTTTGCAACTGTGAGATCGTTTTAACGACTTGCATCAAGCAACTCCTGGCAAATGTCTGGGGCAATTTCTTTTAACGGCTTCATCACAAAATCACGACCACTCATGCGCGGATGCGGAATAATTAATTTACGTGTGATCAATTTTACATCATCATAAAGCAAGATATCAATATCAATCGTACGCGGGCCATTGAAAATCTTACGCACCCGCCCCATCTTATTCTCAATGGATTGAGTGAGATGATGCACGTCTTCCGGGGATAAATCTGTTTGGGCCTTAAGCACTGCGTTTAAATATTTTCCCTGAGTGGCAGGCCCACCCACCGGATCAGTTTCAATCACCTTGGAGAGGCGTTGCACCTTAAGCCCAGCATCCTTCAACAGAACGACCGCTTTCTCTATATAAGATAAGCGGTCGCCAAGATTGGAACCTAAGGCAATAAAGATAACAGCCATTAGAGAATTTTCTTTAAACGTTCAACAGCTTGATGAATACGGTCAAGCGGCAAGGTTAAGGACATGCGCACATAACCTTCGCCAGCCTTACCAAAACCAACGCCTGGCGTCACCACGATATTGGCCTGATCTAAAAATGCCTTCGCGCATTCCATGGAATCATTGTATTTCGATGGAATCTTGGCCCAAACGTAAAAGGCAGCCTTAGGCGGATCAATCTTCCAGCCAATGGAACGCAGACCGTTAATGAGCGCATCACGACGAGTTTGATATTCTTGGCGCATATCTTCGATATCGCGCGGATCCATATTCAAGGCAGCAATGCCCGCATATTGGATGGCATTAAAGACACCGGAATCGCAATTACCCTTTACCTTAGCTAATGCGGCTACCAAGGT
>CAYNTZ010000053.1:4052-11535 GCA_964400365.1 uncultured Planctomycetales bacterium
CCACCGGCAAAGGTAATCGCGGCTTGATACGCTGGATAGGCAGGTTCGGTTAAAACCACCTTGTCGCCGGGATTAATAATCCCTAAGGGCAAATGCGCAATACCTTCCTTGGAACCAATCAAGGGATATAATTCAGTCGTCGGATCAAGATCGACGCCAAAACGGTTCTTAAACCATTTGGCAATTTCGATACGCAATTGCGGCACGCCGGCATCAAAGGGATAGTGGTGATTATTAACATCTTGCGCGGCCTTGGCTAAGGCATCGATGATAGGCTGATGGGTGCGTTGATCCGGATCACCTACCCCAAGATTAATCACATCACGACCTTCGGCAATCGCCGCACGCTTGGCCTTATCAATTTCAATAAAAAGATAAGGCGGCAAAGCTTTAAGCCGGTCCGAAAATTCAATTTTAAAATCAGCGGCAGTAGACATTGATTACCCTTTCAATATTATTTTAAACCCAGCACGTCCTGCATGCTGTAGAGGCCGGTTTTCTTTTTACCTAAAAATTTAGCAGCAACCAAGGAACCTTCGGCGAATATATCGCGGGTTTTGGCGTTGTGACGGATAGAGATTAAATCAACCGGACTTTCAAAGGTGATGGTGTGGTCTCCAATCACCTCCCCTTCGCGGATCGATTCGATATTCTTCACCTTTGACTTAGCAGCATTTTCAGCAATCTCAGCCATGGTCTTAGCTGTTCCTGATGGCGCATCTTTTTTGTGGATATGATGCGTTTCAATCAAGCTCATGGCATAATCCTTACCCGTTACCTTGGCACATTTATCGATAAGCGCAAAAACTAAATTTACCCCCACCGACATATTCGATGAGAAAACAATGGCGATTTTCTTGGAGGCTTTTTTGATTTCGGCGATTTGCTTCTTATCAAGACCCGTCGTACCAATCACCATATTAACCTTATGCTTAACGCAGGCTTTTAAATTAGCAATAGTCGCCTCAGGCACAGTAAATTCAATTAAAACCTTTGAGCCTTTGATGGCGTCATTGTTAAAATTGATCGGGATATTGTGCATCATGGTAGGCGTTTCTGGGCGGGCAGCACCTTCCAACAAGGCTGAAAGCTTAAACGCCTTATCCTTTAAGGCTAAAGCGCTAATGCGTTGACCCATGCGACCTTGACAACCTGAAACAGCTAATTTAATCATCGCTTTTCCTTTATTATTTCAACAACCCATACACTTTTAAGGCTTCTTTTAATTTAGCTAGCGTCGCGTCTTCCATTGCACACATCGGCAAACGCATGGCAGCGGAACATAGGCCCATTAATTCACAAGCGGTCTTAACAGGAATAGGATTTGATTCGATAAACAACATTTCTACCAAGGGCAATAATTTTGCGTTAATGCTTTGCGCCTTTTGCTTATCACCCTTATTGTACACATTGACCAACCCTGCCACATCTGCTGGCACAATATTGGAAGCGACCGAAATAATCCCCACCCCGCCCATGTCCATCACCGGCAAGGTCAAGGCATCATCACCAGAGATTAACAAGAAATCCTTAGGGCAAATTTCGCGAATCTTCTTCATCTGCTCTAAATTGCCCGACGCTTCCTTCACCCCAATCACATTCTTAATTGTCGCTAATTTCGCCATCGTCTCAGGGTCAATATTCTTACCCGCACGTCCAGCCACGTTATAAAGAATGATCGGAATATTCGCTGATTCACTGATTGCTTTATAATGCAAATAAAGCCCTTTGTTGGTGGGCTTATTATAGTAAGGCGTGACTGACAATACCGCATCAGCACCGGCTTTGGCCGCATGCTTGGTGTATTCAACTGCTTCGGCCGTCGAGTTTGAGCCGGCCCCTGCAATAATCGTCACACGACCGCGCGCGGTTTGCACACAGGTCTCAACCACGCGATTATGCTCATCCGCGCTTAAGGTTGGTGATTCACCGGTTGTCCCGCAGGGCACTATCCCGTGAATACCTTGAGCAATTTGCCATTCGATTAATTTTTTGTAGGCAGATTCGTCTACCCCATTACCTTTAAAGGGCGTTACCAAGGCGGTGATTGCACCATGAAACTTCTGTCTGTCCATTGTCATTCCTTATGAATAGTAAAATTCACCCTTGGCAACAAGCTTGGCCGTGCCCTTAAGCCACACATTATCAATTGCCTTACCTTCATGCAGATCGAATGTGATTTCTAAAACTTCCTTGCTCGCCGTCGACACCTTCATCGAGGCACCCTTTTGCTCCTTCACCCCCGGATGGGCGTGAATATATGAAATTAATGCAGCTGCCACCGAACCCGTGCCGCAAGCCAAGGTTTCAGCTTCCACCCCACGCTCATAGGTGCGCACTGCCACCATGCTGTTGCCTGACTTGCCACCCACAGGTGAGGCAATCTCAACAAAATTAACATTGGTGCCGCGGGGTGAAAATCTTGGGTGATTACGAATTAACCGACCCAAACTATTAACATCCACCTCTTGCAAGCCATCTACAAAGGCAATCACGTGCGGCACACCGGTATCGATATAATGCACGGTCATCTTCTGGCCGGCAATGGTGATATTCAAATCTGACATATAATCTTTTGGGTTAGATAAACGCACACGCGCCACTTCCCCTTCGGCTTCGCCTAGGACTTCACCCGCTAAGGTTTCCATGCTAAATAAAGATTTCTTTGGGCTATAATTAGCGACGATATAGGCGGCCGTGCAACGCGCGCCATTGCCACACATTTCAGCTTCAGAACCATCGGCGTTGATAATGCGCATTTGATAATCGCTGCTCTTAGACTTATCAATAATCAAGACGCCGTCAGCCCCCACACCGGTTTGACGATGACAGACCTTCTTTGTAAAGTCCATATAATCCATACCCTTGTTGGGTTCAATGATAATAAAATCATTGCCAGCACCAACCATTTTCACAAAAGGAATCTTTTTCATCTTATTTAATAAAGCTGGGAAGCTTTTCTCCACGCATTAAATCTTTAAAGGTTTCACGTTCACGTACGACTTCAAATTTGTTACCCTTGACCATCACTTCCGGCACGCGGCCGCGCACATTGTAATTGCTCGCCATCACATACCCATAGGCACCGGCACTCATAATCGCTAATAACTCATCCTTTTCAACTTTCGGGATCATGCGGTCATGGGCGAAGAAGTCCCCACTCTCGCAGATAGGCCCCACTACATCGACTTTAAGCTTTGCAGCCTTACGCTGCTTGACCGGCACAATTTCGTGATAGGCATCATACAACATGGGACGAATTAAATCATTCATCCCGCCATCGACGATAACGAATTTCTTTACGCCATTATCTTTAATATACAAGACCTTGCTAACAAAAATCCCGGCGTTGCCAACGATAAAACGACCAGGCTCCATGATAATCTTTAAACCCGTCTTTTGTAAGATCGGCAAAATCTTGGCTGCATAATCGGCGGCTGTTTGCGGATTCTCATCCTTATAGGTAATACCTAAACCACCACCGATATCCAAGTATTCAATGTTGACACCTTCCGCACGCAATTCGTCAATAAAAGCTACCACCTTCTTCAGCGCTCCAACAAAGGGCGCACCTTCGGTGATCTGTGAACCAATATGAATATGCACCCCGTTCACCTTCACATTAGGATACTTTTTCTGTGACTTAAAAATGGCCTTGGTGGTGCGTAAATCAATACCAAATTTCTTCTTCAAAGAACCGGTCGTAATATATTCATGCGTCGGGGCCGGCACATCTGGATTAATACGCAAAGCGGCCTGAACCGTCTTCTTCATTTTCTTGGCCACGCGATTAATCTCGACTAATTCAGGTTCGCTTTCGACGTTAAACAGCAAGATACCAGTCTTGATCGCAAAGGCAATTTCTTCTTCGGTTTTACCCACGGAAGCAAAAACAATCTTCTTAGGGTCAGCACCAGCGATCAGCGCCTTCTTTAATTCACCAACGGAGACAATATCAATGCCAGCACCTAAATTAATCAGGCTCTTAATAATGGCTAAATTGCCGTTGGCCTTCATGGCAAAACAGACAATGGGCTTCACCGGCGCAAAGGCCTTTTGCAATTTGGTAAAATGATCAGCAATGGTGTTATAGCTATACAAATAAAACGGCGTACCCACCTTTTTAGCGACGGCAGCTACCTTGACATTCTCACAATACAATTCACTACTTTTAAATTTAAAATCATGCATATTATTCCTTATCAATTCATTGCTATGTATATGCCTGCGGGGTATATTTCTTCATAGTCATATCTTCAATACCGCCTGTCGTTAGACAGGCGGGTCCACCAAGCGCGGCCTTGCCATAAAAACCTTACGAAAAATTGCTGGCAAGGCCTGTGGGGCACGCTTCCTGTTCAGAAACATACCCCACAGTCATATTCGCCGTGATTACTTTAACTTTTTAGTCCAATTAGCCAACTGTTTTAAAACTAATGTTGGGTTGGTTGAGCCGTAAGAAGTTTTAATTTTAACAGACATTTGGGGATTGAAAAGTTTTTTTACATCCGCGTCAAAATGCGGGGAAAAAGCTTTTAACTCCACCACTGATAGGGTCGAAATCGCCTTACCCTTGTCTAAACAATCCTTAACCATCTTACCTAAGACATCATGCGCATCACGATAGGATACACCCTTCTTAATCAGATAATCCATCGCATCGACACAGAAGAATGATTCATCCGCCACCTTCTTAGACAAAGATTCCTTCTTAACCTTTAAATTAGCAAACAATTCCGCCAAGACTATTAACATATCCTGCGTCGTCTCAACCGTGTCAAATAGCGGCGGCTTGTCTAATTGCAGGTCGCGGTTATAGCTTAAGGGCAATCCCTTTAATAAAACCAAAATTTCAGTCAAATGACCAAAGATCTTGCCCGACGTGCCCCTCATTAACTCCAAGACATCAGGATTCTTCTTGTGCGGCATAATTGAAGAACCCGTACAGAATGAGCTGTCGATATCGATAAAATCAAATTCCCTTGTCGCCCATAAAATTAAATCTTCCGACATGCGGGACAAATGCATCGCCGTAATTGAACAATTGGAAATTAACTCCACAATAAAATCACGGTCACTAACCACATCCATGCTGTTGGCGGCTGTTTCAGCAAAGCCTAATAAATCAGCCACGTACTTACGGTCGGTCTTTAAGGAAGTACCCGATAAAGCGCACGCCCCTAAGGGCATCACGTTGGTGCGATTAAAACAATCGCCTAGGCGTGTTTTATCACGCTCGAGCATTTCCACATAGGCGAGTAAATGATGCGCTAATAAGACCACCTGGGCAGATTGCAGATGCGTGTAACCTGGGATAATCACGTCGCTGTTCTTTTTAGCGAATCCAAGGATCGACTTCTGCAACACTTCAATGGCCGTTGCCAAATGCAAAATGTGATCTAGGCAATACAACTTCACATCCAAGACCACCTGGTCATTGCGTGAACGGGCCGTATGCAATTTATCCGCCGGTGCGCCAATCGCAGCCTTTAATTTATTTTGAATATCCGTATGAATATCCTCAGCAGTAGCATCGTATTTGAACTTATCATCGAGGATCTGCGCTAAAATTTTGGTTAAGCCGGTGACAATCTTAGCCGCATCACTCTTAGGAATAATCCCCTGCTTGCCTAACATCTGGGCATGAGCAACGGAACCGATCACGTCATATTTAGCCAAACGATAGTCATAGCTAATGCTGAAGGTAAACTTATCAGCCAGCGGATGAGACTTCTTATCAAACCGTGCGCCCCATAATTTAGACATAGTTTTCCTTTGTTAGTACGGCATGCCCCAGATACGGATGAAGCCCTCAGATAGTTTTGGATCAAAGATGTCCTTAGCCCCGTAGGTGGCTAATTCTTCCTTGTAACGGGAGAATGGTGATTTGCGGCCAACTACATTGCATGAACCTTTTAATAATTTCAAACGCACCGTACCACTGACGCGCTCTTGGGTCTTATTGATAAAGGCATCCAAGGCATGCTTCAAGGGCGTTTCCCACAAGCCGTAATAGGTCATCTCGGCGTAACGCGGTGAAATATACGCTTCCTTGTAATGTAAGGTTTCACGGTCTAATACCAGCGCTTCTAATTCCTTATGTGCCGTCATGAGCAAGGTACCGGCCGGATTTTCATAAATCTCACGCGATTTAATCCCCACCAAACGATTCTCGACCATGTCGACACGACCAACCCCATTGCGCCCGCCGATCTCGTTGAGCTTAATTAATAAATCAACCGGCTTATAGGCCTTACCATTAACCTTCACTGGAATACCTTTAGTAAACTCGATCTCAACATATTCCGGTTTGTTGGGGCATTTCAAGGGGTCCTTGGTCATCTTGTAAATTTCTTCCGGCGGCTCCACATTGGGGTCTTCTAAGACACCGCATTCAATGGAACGGCCATATAAATTAATATCCGTCGAATAAGGGCTCTTCTTGGTGACATCAATCGGAATTTTATGCTTTTGCGCATATTCAATTTCTTGATCGCGGGTCTTAAATTCCCAAGTGCGCAGAGGCGCTTGCAATTCTAAATGAGGCGCTAAAATTTTAGCAGTGACTTCCAAACGCACCTGATCGTTCCCCTTGCCCGTGCATCCATGGGACAAGACGCTTGCCTTTTCCTTCTTAGCCACCAAGACTTGATGCTTGGCAATTAACGGGCGTGATAACGCCGTTGCTAAGAAATACTTACCTTCATAAACAGCGTTAGCTTTCACTGCTGGAAAAACGTAATCTTTGACGAATTCTTCCTTCAAATCTAGGATATAAACCTTGGACGCACCCGTTGCTAGAGCACGCTTTTCAACCACCTTAAAATCAGACCCCTGCCCCACGTCGGCCAAATAGGCAATGACTTCATAACCCTTATCCTTATACCAACGGATTAAACAGCTTGTGTCCAAACCACCTGAATACGCTAAGACCACCTTTTTCATTTCTTATTTCCTTTCAATAAATAAAGCAGCACGGCTTTTTGCGCGTGCAAACGGTTTTCGGCTTGGTCGAAAATCACTGAATGCTTACCGTCGATAACATCGGCGGTGACTTCTAAATCACGGTGCGCGGGCAGGCAGTGCATGAAAATATAATCCTTATGCGCGCCTTTGACTAAATCGCCATTAATTTGATAGCCTTTAAATTCTTTAATACGCTGGGCTGTTTCTTTTTCCTGCCCCATACTTACCCACACGTCGGAATAAATGATATGCGATCCCTTCACCGCCGCCTTGGAATCACGACCCAACTCAATGGTGCAATTATTTTTCCGAGCCACTTCTTGCGCTAATTTCACAATCACCGGATTTGGATCATAACCCTTAGGCCCCGCAAAGCGCACATTAATCCCCACCTTCACGCAGGCCACCATCAGCGAATGAAAAACATTATTCCCATCACCCACATAGGCCAAGGTCAATCCTTTAAACCTACCAAATTGCTCACGGATGGTTTGAATATCCGCCAGCGCCTGGCAAG
>CAYNTZ010000054.1:0-11517 GCA_964400365.1 uncultured Planctomycetales bacterium
ACGGCGGATAACCTCCATAGCTTCATCACGCCCATAGACATGGGTAATCTCACAAATACGCTCATCAGATCCAGGGATATCCTTATAGGTAAGGAAATAATGTTTCAAACGATCGGTAAATGAGCGCGGGCAATCTTCAATATTATTCCATTGGCTGTATAGCGCATCCCCATGCATAACTGCAATGATTTTGTCATCCGCCTGGCCCTGATCAATCATGCGAAAACCGCCAATAGGAATGGCGCGTACAATAATATCACCATGAGTGATGACTTTTTCAGTCAAAACACAAATATCCAGAGGATCATCATCCCCCACCACATGGTCGCGCCCCGTGCGTTCACGGCAAAGCTCAGCCACATTGCGCGAGCAATAAGTTTGCGGGATAAAACCATACAGCGTCGGACAGATGCTGGAATATTTTTGTGGACGATCGACTTTTAAAAACCCGCTTTTCTTATCAATCTCATACTTAACTGTGTCAGAAGGAACTGTTTCAATGTAGGTATTAACTGTTTTAGGAGAATCTTCCCCGATAGGAATACCATGCCAGGGATGCGAACGCAACAAAAGGGCTAAATTTTGCCAAAGGGCGTTTAAATCTTCATTCATAAAATTCTTTCTATTAGATGTTATTAGATGGGTTTAGTATAACACCGGCAGGCAAGATTTTTCAAGGACGCAGATTCTTTTTATATGATTTACAAATGCACCTCCTAAGACAACTATCCACTCCTCATAAAATCACTACACTCCTAACAGTTCATTGATATTATTTACAGACTGGATACTAATAATAACGGGGGTAACCCCGGAGAGAGATGATTGCATCTGTCTTAATTGTTCCTCTGGAAGCTTAAACTCAAAACAATTCAAATCGTCTTCATCCCCATCTTTACATGATCTTGCTGCGTTTTGAACAATAAACTCTAAGTTTGACGCATTAAAATCAATACCCCCAGGACTTGCCTCCCTTGACTCACGAATCTCTCCCTTGCTTGTCATTGCCCTGCTAAAACCCTGTGGTGAAATAATACGCCAAAGCCCCGCATGCACGCCCCCTGCTGCATTCTCAATAAGCCTTCGTAAATCTTTATGCCCATTTAATGCCTGCTCAAATGCCGCTGTTCCTGGAACCACAATCTGAGAACCTCCTACCACCTGACCCGTAGTTGGACGATTTAGGATCTCATCAACAGCCAATGGATTTTCTAAAAGCCGTCTTACAAGGCCCTCATTAACAACACCATTACCTAACTCATTAATTGCCGTAAATTGCCCATCACTTAAAGCCCTCGTCATTTGGGGCGCCAACCGCACACCTATTTCATATTCCTTGCCATTTAAAACAATAGCATCTGGAACATCTACCTTATTAACAGGCAGGCTAAACTCGATATATTTCTTAATCGCACCATAATCAGCATAACCAATCTGCTCAACATGTTCACGCATCGCATTAAATAATGTAATCAACGCCTCTTGATCCCGGAATCCAGGACGCACCACATCCTTGCCATGCTTAATATTTACCGATCCAAATATATCAAGCATTTCTTCATTACTAAGCTCCTGCACCACAACCCCTGCATAGGCAAAATTCATCACCATATCAAAAAAAGCTCTCCACAAATACACCGGTTCTTCTGTGTCAACAATATGCTCCGCATCTACCAATCCTAAACCTAGGCGAATATTAGAATCAAGCCCCATATATTGATCCATATCACGGATAAATCCACCCACCCGCGGAGAACCCGTTAACATCTCTCCTAACATATTAGCTCCAGGCCCCTGGCCCTTCTCATGAAAATCTAAAGTCACTTCACTCCAATAAGCAAATGGTCGATGATCCCCATTACGATCAGCATGCATCAAACGTGAAACAGCCGTATGCGCCTTACCTTGCCGCCACAGGGCATAGATCTGGCTTAATGTTAGTGCTAAAGTTTCTTTATACCTGCTAATCAATATTTCCTTAGGCATATGATTCTTCAAATCAGCAACAGAATATAGGAACAACCGATAATCTGCCTGATAAATCACCGTGTTGGGTTTGATCTTAGACTGGCCTATAAACTCAACCCGACCATCATGCAGTTGAGCCAAAACAGGCAATTGATTTAATTCCGCAGTAAGCCCTACACCTCGCTGTGGATTATCTACGTCAGAACTTAAGAATTGTTTCTCAATTTCGAATCTTGGAAAATATCCGGACTTAGCATCTGCAGGCTTTGGGAGCAAGCGAATAAAATTGCGGTCACCAAACTTAAAAACCTTCAAACCATTATCAATGATAACGGCAGGCTTGACCAATTTAACCCCATCAAACTGATTAGCAAAATCATAGATCATGCTTTGAATGGCCAGCTCACTATTTAAATCAGGAAAAAGACTAGCCATGGCAATAAGGTGTGCCGCCACCACTATAGCTTCTTCAGGCGCTGATGCCGCTTTTAGCGCTTCCTGTACATCTTTAAGCCACGCATAAGGAAATTGCCGCTCTTGTACAGAGTTTCGCAACATCCATGAAAGCAATTCCTGCTTATCGAGTAATCGCTGAACCCTCTCTCCATGCTTTTGGGTATAGTCCCAAAGAAATTCAAAAATAACCTTATTAAAGGCGCGATGTTCAATAGCCCATTTAAAGGCCTTACCCGTAAAAGAAGAACTGAAATTATGTTGCCTAAAGACTTCTTGATAAAACTTAATAATATCTAACATAATAGAAAGCGCATACGATCTTTCTCTGTCAGATAATTTAGAATCTAGAAAAACCTTTGATTTTAAGAAACCACCTAAAACCCTAAGATCTAACGGCCTTTCTGCAAGCATCTCAAGACGTTCTATTAACATTTTTCTATCATTAGCACCTAATAGCTTACTCTTAAAAGCAGGATTCCCTATAAACAATAGCATTTCCTGTGTTGCAATTCGCGATCTTAACAATTCATTAATTGGCATCTCAGCTCTATTCATGACTATATTCAATAATTCACCATATTCTTCATCTGTAAATGTATCATCCATCGTTGCTGGCAAGCTTAAGAAACTTCTATAAACATCCTCCCTTTCAAGCTGTCCAACAACAAAAAGTAAATTATCTAACTCCAACTTTCTACGCTTAACATCTCTCCCATATTTAAAATTAGGTAACCCTAAGGTCTGTATTAATCTAGTTAAGTTTGACTTAGTAATGGATGATTTCCTATATTGACTCAATATTTCATTTATTTCTTCTTTACTAAAACCCTGCTCTTTAAAAACATTAAGAAGTTCGTAGCAAGCTTCTTGTACATCTTTACTTAAGAAAATCAAAATAAGCATTTCTCGCGATTCATCCGTTAATCTTTCTTCCATCGCCTGCATTCTCAAAAAGAAATCCCTCACAATCCCATACTTCTTATAAAGCACCCCCTGATCTCTGCGATTATACTCCCTCAACACATCCTTACTCATTTCCTCCAATAAATTTAACCGCCGATTCTCGCTCAGATTAAAAAAGACAGGTATATCTAAAATATCAACCAATTCCTTAAAGTTATCTAAATCCGCTATATCAATAAGACTTAATGCCAATCTAAAAATAATAAAACGCTCTTCAAAATAGCTTCTAGTCTTAAAGTATTCTGCCGCAACAAATTTATCAATCAATTCAAAGACTTTCGGCATATTTTCCTTATCATCTCTTAATATTGGGATACCTCGCATTCTCATCAATTGAAGCTTTTCTTCTTCAGTAAAATACCCTAATTCTCTATATTGTGGATACTCGCCTGCTTTTTCACGCATTACCTGATAACCACGAAGTTCCTCTAACATCTCTTTTTGTCTACTAACTGTCATCGCAAAACTACTTTTAACTTCAGTTAAATTAGCTTGAACCAAATTCCCTGGATTATGCCCCACATTTAAAGTAATATCTTGATAACCATTAAGCCCACCGGAGAAGTATTTGCGCGCAACAAGTTCTTGGGTCGCTGGGTCTAATTCCTCTTCTATCAAATTAAATGCGCCCTTCTTAAAAGCTTTTAGGTATTGCTGATAAATATACTCAGGATCTTGATCGCTTTCAAAGCTCAAACCGCCCACCTTATTCTTATTCACATACACTTGATTCAATATGCTCTTTTTCAAATTACGCTTATACCATGTAGCTAAAATCATGGCGCTATAGATCTGGCGAAGCTTAGCAAAATTCTTACCCTCATTGACCTCTTTCTCAATGGCTGGGATGAGGATTTCGCGTACAAGGTTTGAGTCGATAGATTGCTTCGCCCCCATGGGGCTCGGAATGACAGCATTCTTCTCTAAAGCTAAATAATCATTTTCTGTCAGCACCTTTAAATGATTATTCACAACAAAAATCCTGTTCTTATATTGATACAATTCTGCCTTATCTGGAATAATCCAAACCTTATTAAAGGTACTGACCGGAATATTAATATCGCCATACTTCTCTTTAGCCTCTCCATAAACCCTGCCCCAGAATTCCTTGCCTAATTGATCCTTAGGGTAAACCAAGGATGCTGTTAATTGCTTTAAAATGTAATCTTGCGCCAACATATCTCGACCCATACGGGTAGTCCCTAAGGTTTTAGGGATAATACGGTTTTTCTCATAGGGACTTAAATTAACCCACATCTCATCCTCCGGCACTGTTAAAGCCGCAAGAAAATATTTAATCAGGTCGCTTGATGTCTCCTTAAAATCTGCGGATTTAATATCAAGCTTGGAATTCCCTTGATCCATATAAAAGCTTAATTCCAGAGGGTTTTTTACATTAATGCCCAAACCCTTCAACGTCACATCTTCAAAACGTTCTGAAGTCTTGACCATGCTTCCGGGAATTGGCAAATTAAGCGGCGCTTCTGCATAGGTGGGCAATGGGCCAATAACGCTGTTTAGTAAGAAAGCGATGAGTAAAAATACACGTACTAGATTCCCGATGACCTTTGGAAATACCCGGTACGAGGGTATTAAAGCTTTCGGGAATGACAATCTTACTTGTGGTGCACTATGGTGAAATGGGGCTTTCATATATATAAAGTATTGTGCATAACTCTATATAATGCAAGAGCTTGAGTAGAATTTTAGGAAAGCGCTAACTTGGAGCAATACCAAGGAGTTACAGCGGGTTCATTTTTAAAGGGTAAAAATAAATAATTAATTGTTTCTAAAAGCTGGATTCCCGATTAAAACCTTCGGGAATGACATTAGATTCTTTGGTTGACATAGCGTCGCTTTTCCCCTATCTTTATGCGTATGAAATTACCTATTAATAACCATCCTTTGCACAAAATCCTAGCTGACCGCATCCTTATTCTCGACGGCGCTATGGGTACCATGATCCAGAAGCATAAACCTACGGAAGCTGATTACCGCGGGGCGCGCTTTAAGAATTATGCCCACGATATTAAGGGCAACAATGAGCTACTCTCACTCACTCAACCCCAGATTATACAGGGCATTCATGAGCAGTATTTAGCTGCCGGCGCTGATATTATTGAAACCAATACCTTTAACGCTAACCGCGTGTCCATGGCGGATTATAAAATGGAAGATTTAGTCCATGAGCTTAATGTGGCCTCCTGTAAACTGGCCCGTGCAGCGGTTGATAAATACAATAAATTAACCCCCAACAAGCCGCGTTTCGTCGCTGGCGCCATTGGACCAACCAACCGCACCGCCTCCCTGTCCCCTGATGTCAATAACCCGGCGTATCGGGCCATCACCTTTGATGATTTAGTCATCGCCTACACCGAACAAATCAAAGGGCTTGTTGAAGGCGGGGCTGACCTTTATTTGATTGAAACAATTTTTGATACACTAAACGCTAAAGCGGCGATCTATGCTATCAAGGCTTTTGAAGATGCTGGCGGCAAACAATTACCTATTATCATTTCAGGGACTATTACCGACGCTTCAGGGCGCACCTTATCCGGACAGACCACGGAAGCCTTTTGGATTTCCATGCAGCATGCCAAGCCCTTGGCCATTGGCCTTAATTGCGCCTTGGGTGCTAAAGAAATGCGTCCTTACGTTGCCGAACTTTCACGCATCGCCCCCTGCTATGTGTCCTGCTACCCTAATGCCGGCCTGCCTAATGCCTTTGGGGAATATGACCAGGACGGGGCCCAAATGGCTAGCATCGTTAAAGAATTTGCCCAAAGCGGCTTAATCAATATCCTAGGCGGCTGCTGCGGCACCACGCCAGATCATATTAAAGCTATTGCCGATGCCGTGGCTAATGTTAAGCCACGGGCCTTAAAACCCATCGCCCCTCACACAGCCCTTAGCGGGCTTGAGCCGTTGATCATCAATGCGGAAACCAATTTCGTAAACGTTGGGGAACGCACCAATGTTACCGGATCCAAACAATTTGCCCGGCTTATTATCGCCGGCCAATTTGACCAAGCCTTAGCCGTCGCCCGTCAACAAGTGGAAAATGGCGCGCAAATTATCGACGTCAACATGGATGAAGCCATGTTGGATTCGCAAAAGTCCATGACAACCTTTATGAACCTAATCGCCGCTGAACCAGATATTTCGCGTGTGCCGATTATGATTGACTCTTCTAAATGGTCAGTGATCGAAGCTGGCTTAAAATGCGTGCAGGGCAAGTCCATCGTCAACTCTATCTCCATGAAGGAAGGCATCGCTGCTTTCAAAGAACAAGCTATCAAGGTTAAACGTTATGGTGCCGCCGCTGTAGTCATGGCCTTTGATGAACACGGACAAGCAGACACGATTGAACGGCGGGTCACCATCTGCCAGCGCGCCTACAAGATTCTCACACAAGAAATCGGCTTTGAACCTCAAGATATTATTTTTGACCCCAACATCTTTGCAGTTGCCACCGGCATTGAAGAACATAATAATTATGCCAAGGATTTCTTTGAAGCCACCCGTCAAATCAAGGCAACTTGCCCTGGATGCCTGATCTCCGGCGGGGTATCCAACGTTTCCTTCTCATTCCGCGGTAATGACCCGGTGCGGGAAGCCATGCACTCCGTCTTCCTCTATCATGCCATCAAGGCCGGCATGGATATGGGCATTGTCAATGCCGGGATGATTGCTGTGTATGATCAAATCCCTAAGGATTTGCTAGAACGCGTTGAAGATGTTTTGCTTAACCGCCGTGAAGATGCCACGGAGCGATTAGTCAGCTTTGCTGAAAGCTTTAAAGGTGAAGGCAAAAAACTGGAAGAAGATCTATCCTGGCGGCAAGAACCGGTGGGTCAGCGGCTTTCTTATTCTCTGGTTAAAGGTATAGTTGATTACATTGATATTGATGTGGAAGAAGCACGCCTGCAAACCAAACGTCCCCTTGATGTCATCGAAGGACCGCTCATGGATGGGATGAATATTGTCGGCGACCTTTTTGGTTCAGGAAAAATGTTCTTGCCCCAAGTCGTCAAATCTGCCCGCGTCATGAAAAAAGCGGTGGCTTACCTTTTACCCTTCATGGATAAAGAAAAAAGCGGCGCAGCTAAATCAGCCGGAAAAATCCTTATGGCCACTGTCAAGGGCGATGTGCATGATATTGGCAAGAACATTGTCGGTGTCGTCTTAGCCTGCAATGGTTTTGAAATCGTTGATCTGGGCGTCATGGTGCCGGGAGATAAGATCCTAAAGGCCGCGCGCGAACAAAACGCAGATATCATCGGGCTCTCTGGGCTTATCACCCCCTCGCTTGATGAAATGGTTGAAATTGCCCGCGAAATGCAACGCCAAGACTTTCATTTACCCGTGCTCATTGGAGGCGCCACAACATCACCAAATCACACCGCAGTTAAAATTGCCCCAGCGTATAATAATGATATCGTTGTGCACGTCAAAGACGCATCTAAAAGCGTCGGCGTATGCCGTTCCTTAATGGATCGAGGCATAAAAGGTGATTTTGTAGCCCGCACCAAGGAAGATTACGCCCGCTTACGCGCTGACCATGAAACAAAAATAGCCCAGCGTAAATTTATTGGCCTATCCCAAGCCCGTCAACGCTGTTTTACTTGTGACTGGAAATCTACGCCTATTACTAAGCCATCCTTCATAGGGGTAAAAGCTTTTAAAAATTTTGACCTTGATCAAATCCGTTCCTGGATTGACTGGTCGCCTTTCTTTATTGCTTGGGAACTCAAAGGCAAATTCCCTCAGATCTTAAGCGATAGCAAGGTAGGAGTTGAGGCCACCAAGGTCTATAATGACGCCAATCTCATGTTAGATGAGATTATTAAGAATAAATTATTAACCGCGCACGCTTCAGTTGGGTTCTTTGCCGCTAACAGCATCGGCGATGATATTGAAGTATATACCGACGATACCCGCTCTAAAGTCTTAACCGTATTACACTCCCTACGCCAGCAAGTTGAAGTACGCCCTGGGGATGCCATGCTTTGCCAATCAGACTATATCGCTCCCAAAACCAGCGGCGTTAAGGATTATATCGGCGCCTTTGCCGTCACTACCGGCATCGGCTTAGATGAGATTGTTAGAAAATACGAAGCTGACCACGATGATTATAAAAGCATCATGGCCAAGGCCGTGGCTGACCGACTAGCTGAAGCTTTTGCAGAATTCATGCATGCCACTGTCCGCAAGGAATTGTGGGGTTATGCCCCGAATGAAAACCTAACCCAGGAGCAAATCCATCACGTTGATTACCGCGGCATCCGCCCAGCCCCAGGCTACCCGGCTTGCCCAGATCATACGGAAAAAGGCATTCTTTTTGACTTAATTAATGCCCAGGCAAATACCGGTATCAGCTTAACTGAATCTTATGCCATGCTCCCTACAGCCGCTGTCAGCGGCATCTACTTTGCCCACACTAATGCTAATTATTTTAATTTAGGGAAAATCGCCCGCGACCAGGTGGAAGATTACGCCCGTCGCAAAGGCATGACTATTGCTGAAGTTGAAAAATGGTTAGGCCCTAACCTGGGGTATTAATAGGGCGCTGTCCCCTATTTTAATTCTTCGATACGCCGCTCGGCCATTTGGCCCCAAAATAACTCTTCGCCGCGAGCTTGGTCAATCACCTTGTGATAAATAGAAATTGCCTCAGCTGAATCCTTTAACTGCTGATAACAATAAGCTAAATAATACAAACATGTTATATAAAGAGGCGTTTCCGAATATTCAGCTAAATACTGGTGGAAATGTTCTTTAGCCGCATCCCAACGCTTGGCTTCATAAAAACGCACCGCCTTATTGTAGACATCTGCCGCCGGTGCTGAAGCGTCGTTGTCTCCCGCTAAAGCTATCGGCAGCGATGCGGACAATAACAAAACCATTGCAATGGCCCGTAGCGGCAAACAGATCCTATTGAACAACAGCATTAAGGATCTCGGCGTTGGTTTGTGCATCAGCCCCTTCTTCAGTATACATCTCTTCACCGCCATTAACTTCCGCACCAAAATATTCTGCATCCTCACCATAGCCCTCATCAATACCAACCTCCTCATTAAGTATGGGCTCATCAACTCCTGGCTCAAACGCCATATTTGATACAGCCTCCTCACCTAAGGCAAAAACAGGCACCGACGGCCATAAAAGAAACAACCCCACCAAAACAATACATAATTTTTTCATACCCCCTCCTTTAATATGCTTTACCATTAATTTACTCCCCTTTAAATACTTTCTCCAAAATTGCATCAGCTACATTTTCCGCGATTAAACGATTACCCAATGGCGTGCAATGACCAAAATCACCCGCAAAACGGTCGGCAAATAAAACATCATACTCCATCTTCATTAACGCTTGCTGAAAATTAGACTCATTGCCGAGGAAAATAATATCCTGGTAATTCGCCGCGTCACGCAGCATCAGCCTTAAGGATTCTAGCAGCCTTAAAGGGTACTGCATCGCTACCACTTGGATAGGTTTATTGACAAGGGTATCCAATATCCGCATATAATTTAACCGCGTATATGCGCCAACCCCACTCAATTCTTCCTGCCTGGCCAAATCAATAAAAACCTTAGCCTGATCCTTCAACCCTTGATAGGATAAACACCCACCCATTAAATCATACCAAGGCATCTTAACCTTAGCTTCAGGCAAATGCCTATTCAACAAATCCATCATATAAGAAAAATACCGACGATCCTTGCATAAACGCATGGCTACATCAACGTTAACCGCCTCTAAAGGATTCTTATCAACCATACTTAATAACGCAGGAACATTGTCCGTCGCAAAATAAATCTGATGAAGCTTCATCCGTGCTTTCCAATTTATCAAAGGAGTCCCATGCTTGGCAATATATAAAAACAATCTTTCTGCCCGAACGTACTCCTTTTCTTGCAAAGCCAACTCTGCCAATATGACCATTTTTGGATCTATGTTGCCTGCGGGATTGTCCTGGAAAGCCGCCTGCTCCTGCTTATCCACAACAAAACGCTGTTTAAGGCCAATATACACCCATCGGCATAGCTTATAAACCCTTAAATCAACTAGGAATTTCTTTAGCCCTGCCTCTTGCCGCATCAAATCATCAACTGGAATGCGCTCGTTGCCGTCATTAATCCCCATCATGATAATAATCATGTGGGGGGCATATGTATCGACCCATGCCTTTATATTCTCGGCAATATAAGCACTGCCTTGGCCAGGAATTCCCTTATTAATCACCTTAAACCGATGAGACAGCGAACGCTCATTTAATAAACGCTCAAGCTGGGCAGGATACGCAGATTCACCGCCCAAAGCCGTTGTTGATTCCCCCACACAAAGAATGCGGTATGCCCCATGGCTAATACTCTGCTTGTTTTTATTCCCCTGGATAAACAAATAAACAGCGCCAGCACCCCTTAAAGAAAATTCAAGCGCAACAATGATAAGCAAAAAGATAATACCAAGGGAAAATAAATAGAAAAATATTTTCTTAAGCATGTGGTGTTTATGCGGGAAAAACGTCCCTGGTTGGATTCGAACCAACGACGCCGGCCTTAGGAGAGCCGCGCTCTATCCAAAACTGAGCTACAGGGACATCACTACTTATTTCTTCTTATATGGTTCCAAGGTTTTCAAATATTCTGTAGGAGCATTATAGCCTAAATTTTGGGCTTGTTCCAGATAATGAATGGCTCCTGAAAAATCACGCAACTTGAAAGACAGGATTGATAAATTAACATAGGCATTTTCATGCTTGGGATTAACACCCACCGTCTTTATATACATGGCAATCGCCTCTGGCGACTGCCCTAACTGCGCGTACACATTCCCTAAATTATAATAGGCTTCAGCATTGCCAGGGTCTTCATCAATGGCATTCTCATAATAACTAATCGCTTCCTTCATATTACCCTGGGATTCAAGCAAATAACCTAGATTAAAATACGCCTGACTATTTTTAGGATCCACCTGCAGCACTTTTAAGTACGACTGCCTAGCCCTTTCCTGATCACCTAAGGCATTATAAATAACCCCTATATTCAAATACCCTAAGGCAAACGATGGATGCGCATGCACTAAACGTTGGTATAAGGACATGGCTGTCTTTAAATCACCAG
>CAYNTZ010000055.1:0-11487 GCA_964400365.1 uncultured Planctomycetales bacterium
GAAGTAATACCTGAAATGAAGGCTAAGTACGGCATTGAAAACCCTATGGCTGTGCCTCACCTGGTTAAAATTGTCGTTAACATGGGTGTTGGTGAGGCCATTGGTGATGTGAAGTTATTAGATCGCTCCGCTGAAGATTTGGCTATTATTACCGGCCAAAAGCCAAGCATTCGCCGTTCCAAGAAGGCTATTTCAAATTTCAAGTTACGCGAGAATTTGCCTATCGGTGCCAAGGTAACCTTACGTAAGGTGCGTATGTATGAATTTTTAGATCGCTTAGTTAATGTGTCCTTGCCGCGTATCCGTGACTTTAACGGTGTTTCCCGTAAGGCGTTTGACCGTGATGGCAACTACACCTTAGGTATCCAGGATCAGGGTATTTTTCCTGAAGTTGATGCTGGTGTGCGTGATTTCCGTATTCAGGGTATGGATATTTCGTTTGTCTTTAAGGGTGGTAATAAAGAACAGAATTTTGAAGTGTTGCGTCTATTAGGGATGCCGTTCACGAAACAATAATAACTCAGGAAGTTAAAATTTTATGGCTAGAAAAGGTTTAATCAACAAATCATTAGCAGCACCTAAATTCCCAGTACGCCAGCATAACCGTTGTAGTTTATGCGGCCGCCCACGCGGGTACTTACGTCGATTCGGTATTTGCCGTATCTGTTTTCGTGAGTTAGCGTGGAAGGGTGAAATTCCAGGTGTAAAGAAAGCGAGCTGGTAAATGTCAGTTTCAGATCCAATTGCAAATACCTTAACCATCCTGCGCAATGCCATGCGCGTCAAAAAAGAAACCGTCGAGTTTCCGGCTTCCAAGTTATTGGAAAGCATGATGACTATTTTTAAGAATGATGGCTATATCGAAGATGCTCGTTTATTAAAGGATGATAAGCAAGGTATATTAAAAGTTTATTTGAAATACGAAAACAATAAGTCTGCAATTATGGGGATTAAGCGCGTTTCTCGTCCAGGGTTGCGTGTTTATGCTGATAATACCAGTATTCCACGTGTGCTTAATGGATTAGGGACGGCGGTATTGTCTACCTCAAAGGGTGTGATTAGCGACCGTGAAGCCCGTAAATTAAAAGTTGGCGGGGAAGTTATTTGTAGCATTTGGTAATAATTAATTGAGGAAATTAAGATGTCTAGAATTGCTAAAACTCCAGTTGTGTTGCCTCAAGGTGTCAAGATTGCCTTAGGTAATGGTAAGGTGAATGTAGAAGGCCCTAAGGGTAAGTTGTCCTTAGATTTGCCTACCGGTGTTGCCTTAGAACAAAAAGGTAGTGAATTATTTGTTAATCGTTTGGATGATTCTAAGCAATCCCGCGCCAATCATGGAACCACCAAGCGATTGATTGTTAATATGTGCTCTGGGGTGACCACTGGCCATCGCCGTGATTTAGAAGTGCAAGGGGTTGGTTTCCGTGTCGCCATGCAGGGCAATAAATTAGTCATGAATATTGGGTTTTCACATCCGGTTGAATATGAAGTTCCTCAAGGCGTTAAGGTAGCTTCTGCAAAGCCAACTGAAATCTCCATTGAAGGCACTGATAAAATGTTAGTTGGTATGGTGGCCGCTAAGATCCGTGGATTTAAACCGCCAGAACCCTATAAGGGCAAAGGTATCCGTTACGTCGGTGAAGTGGTTAAGCGTAAACAAGGTAAACAGGTCACTAAGTAAGTTTTTGCAAGAATAAAAGGGAAGAACTATGTTAAACATTAAAGAACACAAAAGAATTTTCCGTCACGAGCGTATCCGTAAGGGTATTGCTGGTACTACTGAACGTCCACGCCTATGTTTGCACCGTTCTTTAAATAATTTGCAAGCGCAAATTGTCGACGATTCGGCAGGCAAGGTTTTGCTGGGGAAATCAACCTTGGCCAAGGATGTGAAATCAAAGATCAAGACCGGTGGTAATGTTGGTGCGGCATCTGTTTTAGGTGAAGCATTGGCTGTTGAAGCTTTAAAAAAGGGAATTAAAAAGGTCGCGTTTGACCGCGGCGGTTATTTATATCATGGGCGCATTAAGGCATTTGCCGAAGCCGCGCGTAAAGCTGGATTGGAGTTCTAAAAATTTATGAAAGATAATAAAAAAACACCCGAAGAATTAAAAGAACAAGCAATCAAGACTGTTGCTCAAGCTGAGCAAATCCTTGAACAAGAGCTTGCTCCTGTGGCCGAAGAAGTTGTTGTGGCGGCACCAGATGCGGCTGTTGCTCAACAACCGCAAGGGCGTGGTCCTCGCGGTAAGGGTGGTCAACGCGGTGATCGCAAGGGCCCTCCTAAAAAGGCCTCTTCGTTAACCGATAGCGGTTTGATTGAAAAAGTGGTTTCCATTAACCGTGTTTCTAAGACTACCAAGGGGGGTACGCGCTTAGCATTTTCTGCCTTGGTTGTCGTCGGTGATGGTAAGGGTAAGGTTGGCTTTGGCTTAGGTAAGGCTGGGGAAGTGGCCACAGCCATTAAAAAAGGTTTAAATGCCGCCAAGAAGGCGATGATTTTTATTCCGCGCAAAGGAACAACCATTACGCACGAAATTTTAGGTGAATGCGGTGCGGCCAGTGTGTTATTAAAGCCAGCTTCCGAAGGTACTGGGTGTATCGCTTCAGGTGCCGTGCGTGCCGTATGCGATGGGGCTGGGATTTCAAATATTTTAACCAAGTGCCATAAATCGAATAATCCGATCAATGTTGTTAAGGCAACTTTTGACGGGTTATCACGTTTGAAACAGTATAAAGAGGTTTAATTCCATGCAAGCTCATCAGTTAAGAAGTCCAGCTGGTTCCCGTAGGGGGAAGAAAATTGTTGGTCGTGGCCGTGGTACTGGCCGTGGAAAGCGTTCTGGCCGTGGTCAAACAGGCCAGCATTCCCGCTCTGGTCGTGCCGTTCGCTTAGGGTATGAAGGCGGTCAAATGTCCTTGTTACGCCGTTTGCCAAAGGTTGGTTTTAACAGCAAGTGGCCGGATCAATACCAGATTGTTAATGTTGAAACCTTGAATTGCTTTAAAGATGGTACGGTGGTTAACCTCGAAGCCTTAAAAAACCAAGGCATTGTGCGCAGCTTGCGTCGTCCGTTAAAGATCTTAAGCGAAGGGACTATTACCAAGAAATTGACCGTCCAAGCGCATCGTTTTTCAAAATTAGCTCAAGATAAAATTGTTAAGGCCGGCGGTAAGGCTGAAATTATTGTTAAAGAATCTATTCAATGATTTCTCAATTTATAAAAGGGTTAGCTAACTGCTTTAAGGTTCCGGAACTTCGCCAAAAAATCCTATTTACCTTAGGGATTATTGCCGTATACCGCTTGGGCTGTTATATACCAACACCTGGTGTCAATGGGGTTGCGCTTAATGAGTTTTTTGCGCGCATGAACACCTCTACAGGCGGCGGGAATGTTTTTGCTATCATGGATATGTTTTCTGGTGGGGCGTTGGGTAAATTAACGATTTTCTCGCTTGGCGTGATGCCGTATATTTCCAGCTCCATTATCATGCAGTTATTAACGGCTGTTATTCCTTCTTTAGAAAAATTATCTAAAGAAGGCCAAGCTGGTTATAAGAAAATCAATCAGTTTACGCGTTATGGCACTGTTGCGTTGGCCTTGGTACAGTCTTTTTTTATTGCTCTTTGGCTAGAAAGCCCATCAACCTTTGGTGGATTGCAAATTATTAGTGAGCCTGGTTGGGGTTTTCGTTTTTCAACGGTAATGACTTTAACCTGTGGTACGATTTTCCTAATGTGGTTAGGTGAGCGCATTCAGGAGCGAGGCATTGGCAACGGCACATCCTTAATCATTACGGCGGGTATCCTAGCTTCAGCCCCGACAGCTTTTCATCAATTGCAGTTATTGCTTAATCCTAAGAGCGGTGCCGCCCAATTACAACCGATTGCCATTGTTGTCATGGTGGTTTTCTTGATTGGCGTCGTAATTGCAACTACCTTAATTAGCCAAGGCCAACGCCGCATTCCTGTGCAGTATGCGCGGCGCACTACTGGGACATCGACAGTGGGTGGTCAAGCGACCTTTATTCCTTTGAAGGTGGATACGGCAGGTATTATTGCGATTATCTTTGCGCAGTCGATTATTTTGTTTCCGGCCACCATCGCGTCCTTTATTCCTCAAGCCAGCGGTTTGCAGCATGTGGCTAATTGGATTTCTCGCGGTCACTGGGGATACTATTCCATCTATGGTTTTCTAATTTTATTTTTCTGTTATTTTTATACAGCTATTGTTTTTAACCCATCGGAAGTTGCTGAAAATTTAAAGAAGCATGGCGGTTTTGTGCCGGGTATTCGCCCAGGCAAGGAAACCGCTGATTACCTAGATTACGTGTTAACGCGCATTACGTTGGTAGGTGCATTATTTATTTGCGTTATCGCGGTTATGCCTGATGCCACCATGGCCTGGTTTAAGGTGCCGTATTTAGTAGCATCGTTCTTCGGTGGTACAGGGGTCTTGATTACCGTAGGTGTCATGTTAGACACCATGAAACAGGTGGAAACGCATTTACAAATGCATCACTATGAAGGTTTCATGAAGACAGGGCAATTGCGGGGTCGTCGATGAAGATCGTCTTATTAGGGCCTCCTGGGGCTGGTAAAGGTTCTTTGGCTGGTTTATTGAAAGATCAATTTAGCGTTGCCCATATTTCAACGGGTGATATGCTCCGTGATGAAATGAAAACAGGGTCTGCATTGGGCGTAGAAATTAAAAGCCTGATTGAAAAAGGCGCGCTTGTGTCTGATGAGCTTGTCATCCGTTTAGTGGAACAAAAGGTCTCCAAAGATCCAAGCGTTGCCAAGGGATATATGCTTGATGGTTTTCCACGCACGGTGGCCCAAGCAGAGGCGTTGGATGCCATGTTAAGCCGTTTAGGTAAGCCCCTGGATTTTGCGCTGTGCATGGAAGCGGATACAAATTTGATTTTAAAACGTTTAACGGGCCGTAGGGTTTGTAAGAAGTGTGGGGCGATTTTTCATTTGATTAATAAGCCTTCAAAGGTTTTGGGTACATGTGATGAGTGTAGCGGTGAGTTGTACCAGCGTGCGGATGACAATGAAGAAACGATTAAAAAGCGTATGGAAGTCTATTACGCTAGCACACAGCCAATCATTGATTACTACGCTAAAAAGCAGAAATTAAAACGGTTAGATGGTAATTTAGAAACTGTTGATTTGTGTGAAGCGTTGGTTAAAATAATTGATGAAAACAAATCAGCGCATTCTCATTAAGACTTCTAATGAAGTTGACATTTTAAGAAAAGCTGGTAAGATTCTGTATTCTATTATCACGCAATTGCGTGGCTCTTTAACAAGTGGGATGACGACGAAGGATATTGACGCAAAAGCCCAGTCGCTGATTGAAGCGCACAGGGTGAAGGCGGCCTTTAAAGGGTATCGCGGTTTTCCGGGATCTGCCTGTGTATCTGTCAATGAAGTGGTGGTGCATGGCATCGGGAACCAGCGCGTTGTTAAAGAAGGAGATATAGTTAGCATTGATGTGGGTATTATCCACGAAGGCTATTATTCCGATACAGCAACAACAGTGGCAATTGGTAAGATTGACCCGCAGGTGGCTCGTTTATTAGAAATCACCGAAAGTTCATTATACCGTGGTATAGAGCAGGCTCAAGTCAATAACCGGTTGTCAGATATTTCTTTTGCCGTGCAGAGTTTTGTGGAGATGCACGGGTTTTCTGTTGTAAGGGATTTTGTGGGGCATGGTATTGGTAAGAGTTTACATGAAGACCCTGAAATCCCTAATTATGGCCCAAGGGGGCAGGGACCGGTGTTAAAGCCAGGTATGGTTTTTGCCATTGAACCTATGGTCAATATTGGGACGCATCGCACCAAGGTCTTAAAGGATGGCTGGACGGTGGTTACGCAAGATGGTAAGCCGTCAGCGCATTTTGAACATACGATTGTCATAACGGATAAAGGGCCAGAGATTTTAACGCAATAATATGTCAAAAGAAGATTTAATTGAAGTTGAAGGTATTATTGATGAAGCTTTGCCAAATGCGATGTTTCGGGTGGTGTTGGATAATGGTCACAAGGTATTAGCGCATGTGTCGGGCAAGATCAGGATGAATTTTATCCGTATTTTACCCGGCGATAAAGTAAAGGTTGAGTTATCGCCTTATGATTTAACACGAGGCCGGATTACGTTCCGCCTTAAATAATACAAAGGTTTACATCATGAAAGTTAAGTCGTCAGTTAAAAGAATCTGTGGAAGTTGCAAAATCGTCCGTCGCAATAGGGTTGTGCGGGTCATTTGCACCAATCCGAAACATAAGCAAAGACAAGGATAATAGGTATGCCAAGAATTTTAGGTATTGATCTTCCAAAAGAAAAACGTATTGAAGCCGCTCTTCCATATATTTATGGGATTGGGCCAGCCCGTGCTAAGGGAATTTTAGAACAGACAAAGATTTCCGGCGATAAGCGCGCTAAGGATTTGACTGAAGACGAAATTTCACGTATCACCAGCATTGTGCAAAAGACCTTTGTTACCGAAGGTGATTTGCGCCGTGAAATTAATGAGAATATCCGCCGCCATATGGAAGTGGGTTCCTACCGTGGTTTGCGTCACCGCAAAGGTTTGCCTTGCCGCGGCCAGCGCACCAAGACTAATGCGCGCACCCGTAAGGGGAAGAAGCCGGTCGTCGGTCATATTATTAAGAAGGAAGAACCAGCAAAAAAGAAGTAAGCAATTAACTTAAGGAATAGAGAATTTTATGGCAACGAAACCAGAAATAGCAAAAACAGAAGCTGCTAAAAAACAAGCAAAGGTCAAAAAGAAATCCTTAAAAGGGATTACTTCCGGTGTCGTGACTATCCAAGCGACTTTTAATAATACAATTATCACGATTGCTGATAAGCAGGGAAATACGATTGTCTGGGCAACCCCTGGGCTGGTCGGTTTCCATGGTTCAAAAAAATCGACTCCTTTTGCTGCGCAAATGGCCTCTACAGATGCCGCTCGCCGCGCTAAGGAATTAGGTTTGTTGAGTGTTGAAGTTTTTGTTGATGGCCCAGGTTCTGGTCGTGAATCTGCAATTCGTGCGTTGGTGGCCGCTGGTTTAACCGTAACTTCGATTAAAGATGTGACACCAATACCGCATAACGGTTGCCGTTCACGTAAAAAACGTCGGGTATAGTAGTTTTAAGAAAGGATTTTAAGATGGGTCGTGATTTAGGTCCAGATTGTCGTTTATGTCGCCGCGAAGGTGAAAAACTTTTCCTAAAAGGGACGCGTTGTTATACGCATAAGTGTGCCGTTTCCCGCCGTGAATATGCGCCGGGTCAACATGGCCAACGCAAGACCAAGTTGTCTAACTTTGGCGTTCAGTTGCGTGAAAAGCAAAAAGTAAAGCGTATTTACGGTGTTCTAGAAAAACAATTCCGCAATTATTTTATCAAGGCGGCAGGAACCAAGGGGATTACAGGGCATATCTTGTTGCAATTCTTGGAACGCCGCTTGGACAGCGTGATTTTTAATTTAGGTTTTGCTAAATCCCGTAAAGATGCGCGTCAAATTGTTTCGCATAACCATGTTTCGGTGAATAACCGCCGGGTGAATATTTCATCCTTCATGGTTAAGCCTAACGATATCGTTACCGTCAAGACAGATGCTAAAACAACAGCCACTATCAAGGCTAACCTTGAAGCCACCAAGGAGCGTAAGGTACCAGCTTGGTTAGAAGTTGATGCGTCAAATTTAACGGCTAAGGTGGCGCGTGTTCCAGCGCGTGAAGATGTTGCGTTTGCAGTCAATGAGCAGCTCATCGTTGAGTTGTACTCACGTTAATAATTAATAACAATTCATATGGCCCTTGGGCGATAGGTTCAAGGGAGACATAAAAAAGGAGAGTATTATGGGAGTGAAATGGCGCGATTTTCAAATGCCGAAACGGTTAGATTGTGATGAGTCCAGCTATACGCCAACCTATGGGAAGTTTGTGGCAGAACCTTTTGAACGCGGCTATGGTGTCACCCTAGGTAACTCCTTGCGTCGTATTTTATTGTCTTCAATCGAAGGCGCTGCTGTCAGCTCCATTCGTATTGAAGGTGTTTCCCATGAATTTGCCACCTTGCCGGGTGTGTTAGAATCTGTGACGGAAATTGTATTAAACATTAAAGGTTTAATCGTCCGCTCGCATTCTAAGGCTCCTAAGGTTGTTTATATCAAGGCCAATAAAAAAGGCGAAATCCGCGCTAAGGATATTATTGCGGATGAAGTCATTGAAGTCTTAAATCCCGAGCATCATATTGCCACCTTAACCCAGGATATTCCGTTTAGCATGGAATTGGAAATTTCCCGTGGTCGTGGTTATGTGCCGGCTGATCAAAATAAAAAAGAAGGTGCGGCGGTTGGGACGATTGCCATCGATTCCATCTTTACGCCCATCGTTAAGATTAATTTCACCGTCGAGAATACCCGTGTCGGTCAGCGCACCGATTATGACCGCTTAGTGGTGGAAATTTTTACCAATGGCGCGATTAACCCGAAGGAAGCGTTATTGTACGGGGCAAACATCTTGCAACGCCATTTGGATGTCTTTGTCGCTTATGGCCAATTGCCGGAAGAAGAAGAGGCTGAAGAAGAAGTGTCTCAAGAAGAAGAATCTTTGTACACCAAATTACGTTTGCCGATTTCAGAATTGGAATTGTCAGTGCGTTCAGCCAATTGCTTAAAGGATGCTAACATCAAGACCATCGGTGAATTAGTCCGCCGCAATGAACCTGAATTATTGGAATTCCGTAATTTTGGTAAGAAGTCATTAACAGAAATTCACGACATCTTAAAGGCTATGGGATTAGGCCTTGGGATGAAGGTTGATACTAAAAAATTAAAAGCCAAGTAATTATTCTTGGGCTGTATGGAGTATTAAAGTCATGAGACACGGAAAATCAGGAAATCGTTTAAGCCGCAACCGCTCGTTACGGGCCGCCACCATGAGGGACATGGCCATTTCCGTTCTGTTACAAGAACGTATTTGCACCACCCGTGCTAAGGCAAAGGAAGCGCGCAAGTTTATTGAAAAATTAATCACCTTAGGCAAGAAGGATACCTTGGCCGCTCGTCGCAGCGCCTTTGCGATCCTTTGCGATCATGGGTTAGTTTCTAAGTTATTTTCAGAAACAGCACCTCGGTTCAAAAGCCGTCAAGGTGGGTATACCCGCATTATCCCTTATATGCAACGTGCCGGGGATAACGCTGAATTAGCCTTTTTGGAATTAACTGAAAAGTCTAAGGAAATCATCACGGGCGCTAAAAAGGTGAAAGCCGATAAGACAGCTGCTGATACCTCAGTGGTTGCTGACGCCGAAACCAAGCCTGTTGAAGAAAAGGGTAAGAAGATTGAGCATTCCAAAGCGGATGTAAAAACAGCGGCAAAGCCTGCTGCGAAGCCAACCGCCCGTAAGATGTTTCAACGCAAGGCTGGCGCAGAATAATTAAGTTGTAAACAACAATGACCAACTTACTAAAGTAAGTAAATTGTTTAAGAGGCTCAAGATTAATATTAATCTTGAGCCTTTTTTCTACATCAAACAGGAGATATATGTTAACAATTAATCGTCGGGTTAAGGAAATGTTAGGTTCAACCACGCTGGCCATCACCGCACGCGCGAAGGAATTGGCCAGCCAAGGCCATGATGTGGTTAATTTCGGGGCAGGGGAGCCGGATTTTGATACGCCGGATTTTATCAAGCAGGCTGCCATTGAAGCGATGAATAAGGGGCAGACTAAATATACGCCTTCCATCGGCACCCAGGAATTGCGCGAAGCTATCTCCGCTAAATTTTTGCGGGACAATAAATTGACCTATAAACCTAATCAGATTGTGGTCTCCTGTGGTGCTAAGCATTCATTGTTTAATATTATCCAAGTGTTAATTGACGACGAGGATGAGGTGATTTTTCAAGCGCCATATTGGGTGAGCTACCCAGAAATGGTCAAGGCGGCGGGTGGTAAATCTGTTATTATCGATACGGATGCAAAAAGCAATTTCAAGATTACGCCAGAGTCCTTAAAGAAACATATCACGAGTAAGACTAAGATGCTGATTCTTAATTCACCTTCTAACCCAACAGGGGTGATGTATCACAAGGATGAATTAGCCGCGATTGCCGCTATTTGTGTGGCGCATAAGATTTATGTCATAAGTGATGAAATCTATGAAAAATTGATTTATGATAATAACGAATTTGTTTCCATTGCTGCGTTAGGCAAGGAGATCTTTGATCTGACAATTACGGTTAACGGTGTGTCAAAGGCCTATGCGATGACCGGTTGGCGTATTGGTTATGCCGCAGGGCCGCTTGAGATCATGGAATATATTAAGAAGTACCAAGACCATTCCACCTCAAATCCGACCTCGATTTCTCAAGCCGCGTCCATGGCCGCGTTAAAGGCCTCGGATGACACGATTGAAGCCATGCGTAAAGTCTTTAGGGCTCGTCGGGACTTGATGCTTAAGTGTTTGGATGAGATTCCAAATGTTAGTTACATCCGCCCGGAAGGCGCTTTTTATGTGTTCTGTGATTTTTCAAAGGTAGGGAATGCTGCTGAGATTGCTAAGAAGATGTTAGATGAGGTCAAGGTAGCCGGTATTCCTGGGGATAGTTTTGGGGCTCCTAATTATATCCGGTTTTCTTTTGCAACATCAGATGAGCGTATTCGTGAAGGTATTAAACGTGTAGGGGAATGGGTCAAAAAATATGGCAAATAATCAGGAACAGTTACGGGAATTATTAGCCGCATCCTTTGAAAAGGGTGCATCCGATGTGCATTTAACGGAGAATTCTCCGCCAGTTTTCCGTATTAATGGGGAATTAGTTCCTACCGCCGCACAAGTGATGACCCGTGAACAGAATAAGGATTTGATTTATTCTATTTTAACGGCAGAACAGAAAGCCAAATTTGAAGCAGAGAGGGAATTAGATTTTTCCCTGGCCCTGCCTGGTCTTGATCGTTTCCGTATCAACGTGCATATCCAACGTGGTGCAGTGGAAGCGACCATGCGCCGGATTTCTTCTAATATTCCAACGATGGAGCAATTGCAGTTGCCTGCTGTAATAGGCGATTTAGCCCGTAAAAGCCATGGCTTGGTTTTAGTTACTGGGGTGACCGGTTCGGGAAAGTCAACCACCTTGGCCGCCATGGTTGATTTGATCAATACTGAATCAGCATCCTTGATTATGACCGTGGAAGACCCCATTGAATATATTTATACCAATAAAAAATCAATCATTAAACAGCGTGAAGTTTACCGTGACACTAATTCATTTGCGGAAGCATTAAAACGCTGTTTGCGCCAAGACCCAGATGTGATTGTGGTGGGGGAAATGCGTGATTTAGAGACTGTTTCAACGGCATTGACAGCGGCGGAAACAGGGCATTTGGTTTTAGGCACCTTGCATACGCAGGATGCCCCCCAGACCATTGAGCGTATTATCGACGTTTTTCCTCCTTTCCAAC
>CAYNTZ010000056.1:0-11458 GCA_964400365.1 uncultured Planctomycetales bacterium
TATCCGTGATCTCATCGGCCTTCATGCGCGGCTTTTCGTCAAAACGGATTTTGTCAGATGGAATCTCAACATAGGTTTCTAATTTAGGATCAATATAGCCGCTTTTGTTGCCATTCCAGAAAAATGTCACATGTCCATATTTTTGGGTCTCCGAAATCGCAAAGGCAGGAATATTATTCGCGCACATATACACCCCCACCGGACCGTCAATGGCAGGTGGTGCAACTAAATAATTCTTAGGGATATGTAAATCACCGTCGTATTCCATCATGCCGGCAAATAAGACATTGGGCGTGCGCACACGGTCGAATTTATCAAAATCCTTATTTTCAAAAGCCATGGATAATTCAATGGCCCGATCTCCGCGGAAATTAGTAAAAACAACCGCATCACCATCTTCAATGGTGCCCACCGGCGAACCGTCATCTTCAATCACAAAGGAATCCAAATATTGGTCGGTGATTTTAGGGTCTTCCTTATAATAGGTTTCAACAGCTTCCTTAGCTGAAGCAAAACGACGGCCACGGCCTAAGACATGCGCCTTCCAACCACGTTCAACAATGGTCCAATCCGCATTGTAACGGTCCATGGTGGTAATCATGCGCCCGCCACCCGAGGCGATGCAGTAGTCATAATTCTTAGATGATTGGTTGATTTCTTTTAACACCGCTTCGATCTTATCAATATAGGTAAGCGCAGATTTTTCGTACACGTCACGGCCATCTAATAAAACATGCAAACGCACCCGGCGCACCCCATCCTGAGCGCAGCGGCGCACCAAGGCAATCAATTGATCGATATGCGCGTGCACATTACCGTCGGATAAAAGGCCGATAAAATGAAAGATCTTATTGTCGCCCTTGACTTGGGCAACCATCTTATTCCAAATAGCTGACTCAAAGATCTGGCCACTCTCAATAGCCTTCGCCACCAACTTAGCCCCTTGATCAAAGACACGGCCAGCCCCTAAAGCATTATGACCTACCTCAGAATTACCCATATCATCGTCGGAAGGCATGCCCACTGCCTTGCCATGCGCCTTAATCGTCGTATAAAGCTTGGACTTCATGAGCTCATCCAAACAAGGTGTCTTGGCTAGGTATACCCCATCACTCTCATCTTGCTTACCAATACCCATCCCATCCATAATCACCAATAAGAGCGGACCTGGACGACCAGCAAACCCTGCTAATTTCTTTAATTCGTACGACATAGTATCTCTCACCTTCTTAAATTAAGATTGCTTCGCCCTTTGGGCTCGCAATTACAACCTGGGTTAAAATTTAACTTGAGGCACTTCCTTGGCTTGTTCATTAGATTTGAAATAAACTGCAGGTTCAGTAACCCCTGCCTGTCCAGCGAAGAAACGGCCAAAGAAAGAACGTTGATAGGCATTTAAGGCCCGCACCGCATCATTGTAACGCATACGTTCCACTGAAATACGATTCTCTGTACCTTCTAATTGTGTCTGTAAAGCCAAGAAGTTTTCATTGGCCTTTAATTGCGGGTAATTTTCAGACACCGCTAATAAACGAGACAATGTCGCTGATAAGGCATTGGCGGTATCTACTTTTTGAGCCACCGTTGACGCCTGGGCCCATTGTGTGCGCAAACGGGTGACATCTTCAAAGGTTGTCTTTTCATGTTCAGCATAACCTTGGACGGTATTAACTAAGTTGGGGATTAAATCAAACCTGCGTTGCAATTGATTCTCAACTTGAGCCCAGGATGATTTAACCTGCTCATCAAGCAAAATTATCTGATTATACCCGCCCTTATACCAAGAAAAAGCCATTAAACCCAACGCAACAATGACACCTAAAGCAATTAATACATTTTTCATAACACGCTCCCTTAAAAAATTAAATTATTTACCACCTGCCGCTTGCACCGCCACCACCGCTGCCGCCACCACCAAAGCCACCAAATCCTCCCCCAGAACCACCTCCACCAAAACCACCACCGCCATAGCCACCGTAATAACCACCACCGCCACCACGAAAACCACCAAACATCGAAGAAAAAACAAAGAAAGCCATTACTAAAACAAAAATTAAGAACCACCAATTATCCGAAAGATTCGCATCACCCGACACTGGAGAGGCTAATGCTTCAGCGGAAAGAGTTATATTATACTCCTTTGCCACCAGCGACGCAATAGCTTGAGCACCTTTAATAATTCCTTGGGAAAAATGACCTGATTTAAATTCAGGAATAACAACGGTACGGATAATCTGGCTGCATAAGGCATCGGGCAGGGCACCCTCTAACCCATAGCCCACCTCAATGCGCATGGCCCGGTCATTGGCCGCAATGATAAATAAAACGCCATTATCCTTACCCTTTTGCCCTATACCTGCCTGCTTAAAAAGCTTAACCGCATATTGTTCGATCACCTCAGGCTGGGTCGTTGCAACCGTAACCACCGCCACCTGTGCTGTTGTTTTATTGTCCAGCTCTTGCAATAAATTATTAATATTCTCCTTATCAGTCGCGGATAATAAACCTGCCTGATCAGTGACATAGGCATTAAGCTGCGGGTAAATAGCTTCTTGGGCCATGGCAGAAAAACTTAATAAGCCGATTAACCCTAAAGCGATACATATGGAACGCTTTAAGAACAACATAGCCTTACCGTTTCTTTGATGATTTCTTGGTGGAAATTTTGGAAGCAGAGGCAACTGATTTCTTAGGAGAAAGGTGATAGGTAATCCAGGCGGAGGCGTGATTCTTTAGCCAATCTTCGGTCGCTGCTTCAAAACCGATATCGTAGCCAGCAATTTCACTTTCCAGCCACTTATGACGGTTGATTTCGTCAATGACTTTTTTATTGCGTAAAAGTTTTTTAGGGTCAATGGACACGCACTTATCCTTTGTTAATAAATGCTATTCTACTGCTTAACCCCTTTTTGCGCAAGGATTTCCGATATTCTTCAAGTGGGTGCGGATGTGATAGGCCACCACCCCAAAGGCGGTAGCCACATTAAGCGAATTTTTGATGCCGGCCATGTCGATTTCAATGGCTTTATCACTTAGACTAACTATTTCATCGGATATACCTGTTACCTCATTGCCGATCACCAGGCAAACCGGGGCCTTAGGAATAAACTCATCATGCGAAACCGAACCCTGCATTTGCTCGAGTAACACAATCTGATAGCCCTGTTGTTTTAATTCTTTTAACAGCGCCACCACCTCCTTGCGGTATTCCCAGGTGACGTGGTCTTCGGCACCTATGGAGGCTTTGGTAATGCCGCCTTGCGGTGGGTAGCCGGTGATGCCGCAAAGATAAAGTTTTTCTATCCCCACCCCATCGGCGGTACGAAAAATAGCGCCAACATTATGCAAGGAACGGATATTATTGAGCACGGCGCAAAAGGGCAGCTTGGGGCTGTTTAATTTATTGACTTGCCGGGTGACTATTTCTTCGTGGGTTAGTTTGCGCATATCACACCAACTTTTGCCACTCCTCTGTCACTGCTTCCATGAGCGGCCGGATAATGCCTTCGGAGAAATCGAATTTGATGCCGGCGGCTTTGTATAATTCTGGTAACGGACGAGAGCCACCTAGGGCCAATCCCCGTCGATAATCAGCTAACGCTTTTTTAGGGTCCTTTTTAGCATTCTGCCACACTTGCAGGGCGCCTAATTGGGCGATGCCGTATTCGATATAGTAAAAAGGCACTTCAAAAATATGCAGTTGGCGATGCCATAGATAAGCCTTGACCTCAGTTAGATCCGTCCAATCAATAAACTTGCCGCCGAACTGTTCATAAAACCCTAGCCAGGCCTGACGGCGCTCATCAGCAGAATGTTGCGGATGCTCATAAAGCCAATGCTGGAAGGCGTCGATATTCGCGACCCAAGCTAAGACATGAATAATCCCTTCTAAATGCTCGCGGTTAGAGCGTTTGGTATCTGCTTCGCTGTAAAAAGTATTGATGTAGCGGCCACCAATTAACTCCATGGCCATGGACGCCACCTCACAAAATTCCATGGGCGCATGGCGGTAATCCAAAAGCGGATCAGCCGCAGCAGCCATGGCATGAAAGGCATGCCCCCCTTCGTGCAACAGCGTGCGAATATCATCATCGACCCCAACAGCATTCATAAAGATAAAAGGTTTGCGAGCCTCCGATAAGGTGTTTTGGTAGCCGCCGGGAGCTTTCCCTTTGCGATTGGCTAAATCTAAGAGATGAAGATCTTGCATCTCTTGGAATTCACGGCCTAATTGCGGGTCGACCTTATTAAAAATCGTTTGCGTCCCTGCAATTAATTGCTCGGCTTTATCAAAAGGTTTTAATGGCTTACGGCCAAGCGGATCAACAGCCCCGTCCCACGGACGCAGGTTTTTTAATTTCATCTCCTCCCGGCGTTTTTGGGCAATCATGCCGTTTAACGGCACAATGAATTGCTCGACGGTTTCATGGTAGCGCTTGCAATCATCGGGGGTGTAATCAAAGCGGTGATAGGATTTAAATTGATACTCGGTAAAATTCTTCGCTCCAGCATTACGGGCAATACTGTTGCGCAAGGCAAAGAGTTCGCCAAAAATAGACTCAAATTTATCCTTATCCTTTAAACGACGCTCTGCCATAGCACGCCATGCTTTTTCACGCAAGGCGCGGTCAGTCTCCAATAAATATTTCCCCATGGCGGGCAAGGTCTGTTCCTTACCTTCAAAATTAACTGTCATAGCTCCTGATACGGTTTGGTAATCTTGAGACAATAATTCAACCTTGGTCTGCAAGGCCACATTAGCCTCAACATACAGATCCACATCCATCCTAATCGCCCGGTCATGCACCTCGTAACGGTTTTTATCCAAGGGAAACTGTTTGGCTAAAGCTAAATATTTGTGGTTCAAGCGGTCATTCACCGGCTTAATGGCAGGCGACACTGTTTCAATAAATTGAGTATAAGCAGCAGCAATTTCCTTATCATCCGTTTGGCAAGTCATACGGATATACAAAATAGACCCCGCCTGGCTTATGGCTGCTTCTAATTCGGAACGATCCAAAAGCCACTTCTCCAATTCCTTGGCCGAAGCAATAACCCGCTCTTCCAATTTGGCATAAAATGCTAATACTTCCTTCACATCCGTCAAATTAGCACCCTTAGGCACAAAGGTCCTAGCCTGATAAGCTGACAATTTATCTAAATTTACACTCATTTTCTCTCCTAGTATAAAAGACGTGTAGCAGTTAAAGGGTTGGTAAGTTCCTGAAGCCTGAAACATCCCCCACCACAGGCCTCACCCTTAAAATAATTTATTTACCGAAAAACCAACCCCTAACGCCCTAAAGCGATGTGCCTGTGTTGTGGGGGCTGGGGGGCGTTGAAGGCGGAAGGAAGCTTGCCAACCCTTTAACTTCACGCACGCACCACACCTATTCTAAAAACGCTTGACATTACTCATTTTTCCAGTATATTTAGGATTCAAATTTTAAGCCAAATTGTTTAACTGTAACGAGGTAAATTTCATGAGAGCTTGTATCGTTTGTGCCAAATCCCCGCAATCGGGCCGTAAATATAAACGCAAAGGTATGGAAAAGAAAAAAGGTGGTGCCGGTTCCAAGGTGCTCGGTAAATCCTTTCGTAAGGTGCTTCCTAATTTGCAACGCATGAAGATTATCGTCAATAAAACTGTTACCCGCGCCCTGGTTTGCACCAGCTGTATCTCTGCTAACAAGGTTACCCGCGCCGTATAAGATTTAAACGTTTATAATTAACCCCGCCCACAAAGCGGGGTTTTTTATTTTTACTCACTCACCCGAATATCTTTAAGCGTCAACTGCACGGTGGGGGCCTTATTCCAATCGTCAATGCTCAAACTATAGGCCAAATCAATCTTGGCACCCACCTTCACTAAATCTTTAAACGAGCCCATCCCAAAACCAACTGCCACCACTGACCTATGGCCTTCACTCACCCAAAACTTAATCGTATCCTTACCCATCACCTGCGCTGGACTTTTCACAGTTAACCCGCGGGTGCAAAATAACGGGGATGGATTACCTTCACCGAAAGGCTCCATGGCATCGACCATTTCCACCATTTTTAAATCAATGTCACTTAAGGGCAGTTCACAATCAATATCTAAGGAGGGTGTCAAGCGTTCCCCCACCAGAATATCCTTAGCAAACAGATTTATTGCTTCACGGAAAGCTGGGATATTTTCTGGCTTTAAACGCACCCCAGCCGCCCGCTTATGCCCGCCATAATTATCCAACATTAATGCGCATGAGGTCAATGCTTCATTTAAATGAAAACCTTCAATGGAACGCGCTGACCCAGTCGCCAAACCATCCTGCACGGTAATGACAATAGTTGGGCGATAATACTTATCTAAAATACGACTTGCCACAATCCCCAAGACTCCCTTATGCCACCCTTCCTTATGCACCACAATAACCTGGCTAGATTTTAAGTCATTACTGGATTCAATCATCGCCAAGGCTTCTTCAACGACCGATAACTGCATCTTCTGGCGGGTTTGATTATGCACTTCAATGGCTTGGGCCAAGACAGCCGCCTGGCCTGGGGTTTCACTTAGCAACAAATCCAAGGACACATTGGCGGAATCCATGCGGCCAGCGGCATTAAGCCTAGGACCTAGAATAAACCCAATATAATAAGGCTTCATCTTCTTGCCCCAGATTTTCGCCACATCCAATAAGGCCCTCAGCCCATGATTCTGTGTTTTTTCTAATAATGGCAGACCCATCTTCACAAAAATGCGATTCTCCCCGCGCAAGGGCACCACATCAGCGACGGTTCCGATAGCCACTAAATCCAAATCTTCCTGAGGAATATGACCCAGCATGGCCTGGACCAATTTAGCCACCAGCCCAACCGCAGAAAGGTTCTTCGATGGGTATAAACAATCCGGACGCTTAGGGTCAATCACGGCCAAAGCCTTAGGAATACGCCCCTCTTCCGGCTCATGATGGTCGATGACAATCACATCAATGCCCAAGGCCATGATGGCCTCAATGGGTTCAAAAGCATTGATGCCGCAATCAACCGTGATTAATAAATGCACATCATTATCTTTAGCAAATTGGGCAATGCTCACATTTAAACCGTAACCCTCTTCCATACGGTGCGGGATATAATTCATCGAGGTAATGCCTAACCGTTTCAATAAACGGCGCAACAAGGCCGATGAGGTAACCCCATCGACGTCATAATCACCATAAATCAAAATCTTTTCCCCACGGCTGGCAGCCATCTCAATGCGCTCCACCGCCCTGTCCATATCGGTTAATAAAAATGGATTATAAAGGGAGGCCAAATCAGCGGTTAGAAATAATTTAGACTCCTGCACCGTAGTAATCTGACGATTAATTAATAATTGAGCAATAATGGGATTTATTTTAAGTGCGTCGACTAATTGCTTTTGTAACTGAGGATTACGAGGCTTGATATTCCATCGTTTGGAGGCCATTACATCTTTTCCGGGGCGGTCACACCCAATAAGCGCAGGCCGTTGCCTAAGACAATGCGGGTTGCATCAATTAAGGCTAAACGCTCGGCAGTTAATGCCGCATTCTCATCTAAGACACGGCAGGCATCATAAAATTTATGGAAACACGCAGCTAAATCCTGCAGGTACCGCACCAAGCCAAAAGGATCCAATAATTTGGCGCAGATAATTAAAACGTCGGGGTAAAGCCCGATCTTGCGCATCAAATCAATTTCCTGCTCCTGGACTAAGAGCGAAATATCACCCATTTTAGGCGCTATCTTCGATTCTTCCTGTGCCTTGCGGATAATGCTATGAATGCGCGCGTGCGCGTACTGAATGTAGTAAACGGGATTATCGTTGCTAATCTTCTTAGCCAACTCTAAATCAAATTCCAAATGAGCTGACGTCTGGCGCATTAAAAAGAAGAAACGCCCGGCATCCTTCCCCACCTCATCCATCACCTCACGTAAGGTGATAAACTCACCCCGACGGGTGGACATGGATACTTCCTTGCCATCCCTAAAGATGGTGGCCAATTGCACAATAATGACATCCAGGTCATCCGGGCTATGACCCAAGGCACCAGCCGCCGCCTTAATGCGCGGGATATACCCGTGATGATCAGGCCCTAAAATATTCACAATGCGCTCAAAGCCGCGTTCAAATTTATCCTTGTGATAAACAATATCCGGGGTCAAATAAGTGTAGTCACCATTGCTCTTTTTAACCACCCGGTCCTTATCATCACCCCAATTGGTTGACTTAAACCATAATGCCCCTTCATTGGCGTAAATAAAACCCTTGGCCTGAAAATCCGCTAACAAGGCCTCAATCGCCGCGTTGGTCGCAACCTTGGATTGATAGGTCCAGATGTCAAAATTAACGTCAAAGTCTTCCAAGTCTTTTTTAATCATGGCCATCAGATACTTGACCCCGAATTGGCGGAAGGCGCCATCTGGCTGTTGCTCTAACTCAGCGATCGATTTAATCCCCGACTCTTGCATCATTAAAGCAGCCATTTCCTTAATATACTCACCCTGATAACTATCTTCAGGCAAGGGCACATCCGCTCCTAACGCTTGGCTTGCCCGCACCTTAATCGAGCGGCCTAGGATATTAATCTGATTGCCTTCATCATTAACGTAATATTCCTTCTTAGCCTCAAAACCAACTGCTGAAAGAATATTAACCAGGCTGTCCCCCACCGCCGCCTGCCGGCCATGAGCCACCGTCAATGGACCAGTTGGGTTAGCAGAAACAAACTCCAAACAGAATTTCTTACCCGCCCCATAGCCTGATCTACCATAGTTCTTTTGCTGGGCAAAAACATCATCCAATACGCTATAAAAACCTTTAGGAGATAAATAAAAATTAATAAACCCCGGCGCTTTAATCTCAATTTTAACAATGCTGTTATTCAACGGGTGAGCTTTTAATAATGCGCCAATCCGCGGGGTTAACTCTTGCGCAATGGCCATGGGGTTCTTTTTTAACAAGCGGCTTAACTGCAATGCAATGTTACATGAAAATTCGCCATGCTGCTTATCTGAAGGTGCATCAATCAAAATCGGCGGATAAACGGTATCGTTAAAAATCTTTAACGATTCACTAATAATGCCATGTAATTGTTGACGAATATCTGAAAACATAGCTAAATCAAAATGTGCACTAGAATAAAGAGGCCCCTTAATGAAGAACCATCAAGGGGCCGCGGATATAATTAGGCTTAACTTTTTCGACTGCGGCGCTTATATTCAAGCTTGGGCGCATCTTGCCAGAGATGCTCTAAGCCGTAAAATTCACGAGCTTGGGGCTCAAACACATGAACCACCACATCCCCCATATCTAATAACACCCATGCACCAAGGTCTAAACCACCCTGAGTGCCACCAAAACCTTTAAAAGTCTTGCCGTGATTAACCTTAATGCCTTCCCCTTCTAATTCGTCTTCAACACCTTGAGCTACAGCCTTGACATGACGATCAGAGGTTCCAGTTGCAAGCACAAAATAATCACAAAAATTAACAAGGCCTCGCATATCTAAAACAACGATATCTAACGCCTTCTTGTCATCAGCATACTTAGCTGATTTTTGAGCTAATTGTTTTGAGTTCAAATTACTTCTTCTTTAGCTTGGTGGCTTGGTCTTTGCTTAATACGCGCCAGCATTCATGAGTGCCTTTAGGGGATTTAGCTACGGCAAAGAAACGGCCAGATTTTTCCTGGACTGAATATGTATCGGTTTCAAATTTGCCCTTGGTCTTCACATCGTAAAAAGATAATTTCTCCATCCAACCCTCCTAATTTATACTGTTGAAAAACGTAAATCTCTAAACTTGAGTTTGAGTGTAATCGATATTTTTTGGCTTGTCAATTTATAATTAAACCTAATTATTCAGCCTTAAGCGCCCTTCCCATCAAATCCGCCATCGCCTTTTTAGGATTCTTCGCCTCAAAAACAACCCTATACACCTCGGCAACAATAGGCATTGGTATCCTCTTTTTTAAACTTAAGCGATAAACTGCCTTAGCTGTAACCACCCCTTCAGCCACCGCATCCATACCTTTTAACACTTCTTTAATGGCAACCCCTAGGCCAATTTGTTGCCCTACCCGTCGATTCCGGCTATTAGGACTAAAACACGTTGTTGCTAAATCACCCAATCCAGCTAAACCATAGAAGGTTTCCTTACGGCCCCCTAAGGCCACCCCTAAACGGGTCATTTCTGCTAAACCACGCGTTAAAATAGCTGCTTTAGCATTTGTACCAAGCCCTAAACCGTCACAGATGCCACACGCCAAGGCAATCACATTCTTAATGCTTCCGCCAATCTCTACCCCAGCCACATCAGTATTGGTGTAAATACGGAAACTGGCTGAATTAAAGATTTGCTGCACCCGCTTAGCTAAAACCTGGTTACGGCAAGCAGCTACAGCTGTCGTTGGAATACCTGCAGCGACCTCACCAGCAATAGTCGGCCCAGACAAGACAACCAACTTCACCTTCGGTAAATGCTCAAGCACAATCTCTGACATGCGCTTAAAACTAACCGGATGAATACCTTTAACAACACTGACATAAAGCTTTTGACGATATTTGGTTGATTTAATTTTAATAAGGGTATCCGTTAAATATTCAGAAGGTGACGCTAAGACCACTACCTGGCCAAAATCAATCGCTTCATGAATATCAGCTGTTAACCGCACTGAGGCCGGAATCTTATACCCTGATAAGAATTTCTTATTCTCACGAACCTTAGCAAGTTCTGCCACATTATCTGCAAAAGGACCCCACAGGGCAACCTTATACCCCTTCTTAGCCAAATGAATGGCCAAGGTCGTTCCCCATCCCCCATCACCAATCACAGCAATCTTATTCATTTTAGATACCTCATTAATTAGGCAGTTTGAGTATCACTTTATATAAAGAAAGAACATCGTTCTGGTATATCTTAGTTAAAATCGGATTATCTTCCTTGGGTTGATAATAATTCATAAACACCACATAATCTACCTTATATTTAAAAATAGCAGTGAATAACGATTGGTCAATAGGCTCATCCGCGTACATTTTAAATGCACCTATATCTTTTACCCGCCGATACCACTCCACCGTTGCCCCATAATCAAAACCAATAATGCCGCAATCACGGTAACACACCAAGGGTTTACGTTCAGCGCGGATACGGAAACCACCTGTATCTGTATTAAAAGGCGTTAAAATAAATGCATCCTTAGGGGTATGGTCACGCACAAATACCTGCATATCCTCCCAATTACGCTGAAACTGCCAAAATCCACCACCATGCTGCTTTACTTGGAGATAATTATAATGGTACAGGCAAAAACTCCCAAAGGACCATAGCAGTGGCAGGATAATCAACAAACGCCTCATCCACACCCAACCAGGCTTATAGGCCGCAGCCATAGCCAAAAAAGCCATTATGGCTAAAGGATATTTAAACTTTTGCCAATACAACGGCATAT
>CAYNTZ010000057.1:0-11413 GCA_964400365.1 uncultured Planctomycetales bacterium
AGTCTATCAATCGCTTATTTTAGCAACATGGTACAAGAAGAAACTTAAAGACAGCATTTTGTCACAGGTGTACGCGGATAAGAACAAGGTGGTGGGGGTAGGTTATGAAAAGAGTCTGTCATCCTCGAACCTGCCTACCGGAAGGCAGGTGTCATTTATCGGGGATCCAGAACGTATCTACCAACAATATCTTCAAGCATTCAAGAAAGGTGCATACAACTATATTAAGGAAGATCAAGATCCTGTATCACAAGAAGCTATTCCTAGAAAGTATTTTTCTGGAGGGGTTGATAATACTCATTTAGGATCTGCAACCATGGTAATTACTCAGGATAGGGCAATGGTTACAGGTATTAAATCCCAGATGCAGAGGGTAGATGTAGATTTAGGGTTGCCTGAAGCAATTGTTCCCGCATTTAGTTGGAAAAAACTGCTTGGTGAGGGTGATTCATACGATATAGAATTTTATCATAGTGCAGGGGATGGGATCGGTGAAAGAAGTGGTGTAGCTATTTATGATTTCTTTGTCCGTCCTTCTAAAATTCCTGTTTTTGATCAGAAACATTATAAAGGTTATATGCAGGTTGGTTTTAAAGATGGAAAGTTGGTTTCATTTGATGATCCCTATGTTTCAATTTCGCCCAAGAGATTGAGGGAGATTCCTTGGTTGCCGCATGAGATTAACGAGAAGCTTAATAGTAAAAAGAAAGATAGTGATGAGCGTTTTGGCGAGGCTGGGATTCTAACTGATGATGAGGTTGCATTGTCGGCTAATGGTTTTAGAAAGGAAGTTAAAAAGGCTCAACAGAAAGCAGAAGAGTTTGCTAAACAATATTTACAAGGAGTAGCGGCTAAAGATTATGTTGGCCGAAATAAGCCTATTGATGTTGGAGGAAGGCAATTTAATTTGGTAGTTCGACGAACTGGGACTAGGCATGTATTTGCATTAGAAAAAAATGATTTTAAGAAATTAGCAGATTTAAAAGGATGGGAATTCTTAAATCAAGAGATTGTAAGGGAAAAGAGAAAATTGCCTTTGGTTGAAGAGGATGATGTCGTTTTTTCATGGGATGGTTTTAATGAGATTGTTTCTGGAGGTGTTAGGCTAAATGAATTTATAAAACAGTTTTCATTAGATGCGCAAAATGATCCGCTTGAGATGCGAGAAATTCAAGTAGGGACAAAAATTCTCAAACTATTTCGGAAGCGAATTAAGGGTAAGGGGGACATTGTTTATACTCAAAATCGGGAAGACTTTATTGATTTAGCTAAGCAAATGGATTGGGAGCTTAAAGCTAGTGGAAGTATAGAGAGAAACTTAAAGTTAGATAAGGTGGGAGAAAAAGATGTTGTTTTCTCAAAAGATGGTTTTGATAAATTTATTTACAATGGGCAGCGTTTTTATCCAAGTTTTACGGCTGAGTATGGTGATTTTTTTGAAAATGTGAAAGATTATCCTAAAGAGACTAGGAGTATAGATATTAAAGGTAAATCTTTTAGGTTAAAGAGAAAATGGTCAGGTACACAGATTGTTTATACCATTACGCAGTCTTTGTTTAAAGAAATAGCATTATTGAATGGTTGTCATATTAGAACAGATGAGGGTCTTTGGACTAATGATGATAGGGAAGGTCTTGCTATTATTAAGGAATTGATAACAGAAGGGGCAGGACGATTCGATGAAATAGCGAAGAAGTTAGAAGGAAAAAGTATTGGATTATCAACCGTTGCTGGTGATTATTCAATTACAGATGGTGGTTATAGATATGTTTTTTCTGGTCCTGGAGTTAAAGAGGCTGGATGGTTTGGTAAGGTTATTAAATGTGTTGTTTCCCAAGGAATTCTTGAGTTTAGGGTAGAGTTTAGAAAGTATGGTGAAGAAAATCGGTTTAAGACGTATCAGATCACTGGAGATAAAGTAAATATTAGCCATTCATCAGATGCCAATGCGCCAACTAAAGAATTTTTGGATATTAATGAGAGGCCAGGAATTAAGGTGATAAAGCAACTGATGCTTAATCAACCGATTACCTTTCCTAATGTTGAAGGTTTATTAATTGGTCCTGTAAGTTCTCAAGGAAAGGTAACATTTACTTTTGATGGGTATACGCAGTATATCTTCATGGGGAAATATGAGGATGGTTGGACAGCTAAAATTGCTGCATTTCAGAAAATTGATGATAGATTTGAGATTCTAATAGAATTTCATAAAGATAATACAGAGCCATATTTAAGGGTTTTCTGGATTGGTCCAGCAAAGAAAGAAATTAGCACAAAGAATGGGCCTGTTGTCATGAATGAGTTTCAACTTGCGCCCCAGCAGAAGATGTCATTTATGCTTGATACATCAATACGATCCTTAGGGACAAGATGGGCTGTGCCCAGTGAACGATTATCCCGGGAAGAATTAATTAGAGAAATTGAGAAGCGTTTAGATAGGATTAATAAATTACGTTTGTTCAATTTGTTCTATAAGAAATCCGGTGTAGCGTTTAATGAGGAATTGTTAATGATGAATTTGCGGTATTTAAGGGGATCCGTTTTTGATTTATTGCGGACTCAGGCCGGGATTGAATTTCCTGTTCCGTATCGTATTAAGCGGTTTGAGAAAGGTGAGCTAATACTTGGTAATCGTGAGCTTGATTATTATTTAAAGCATGTTGAAGATGCATACATGGGGGATGGACGCTTGTCACGAGAAGAGATTAGGCAATATTTTCATTATGTTTTTGATTTTAATAGATTTAGGCTATCGCGTGAAGAGCTGTTAAAGCAATGTAATGATTTAATAGTGGAAGGAAAATCAGGTGAGATGTTGCGATTGTTAAGGCATCAAGTGTTTCTAAATGTCTTCCCAGGTGTAAGTAAGAGCGTTTTAGCTGGGATTGAATCAAGGGGGCATCGTATTAAGAAAGATGATTTAAAAATTATTTTTGAATCGTTAATGGTGGCATATGCAAAAGATGGTCGATTAACAAGTGATGAAGTTATGGATTTAATAAGAAGCGCTTTTTCACGATCATTTTTATATGAAGAAATGAAAGAAAAGCGTCGATTGGAAATAATGCGCAGAAAAGAAGAGCGTGAGAGGAATAGAAAGGAAATCTTACTAATTAGGGAGAAAGAAAAGCAAGAGCGTACGCTTTTAAAAGCGGTTGTACGTGAGCGCCTAAGAGAGCAGAAACGTAAGGATAGAGATATTGAAAAAACAAGGAACAGGCGTCCTTTGTTAGGAGCGGCAGATCTTTTACGTCAAGGATTGCATAATAAGACAGATATAACAGATGAGAAGCTGGTATATGAATATCTGAAAGAGGGAAGAATAGATGAGTTATATGCTGGTTTGCTTTATTTAATTGATAAAGGGATAAAATCGTTAGGTTCACTGTATGAAGAAATAAGATTTAATGAAAGTTACTCCGCCGGTGCAATAATCTTAAGAAAAGCTTTGCTTGCTTATAATCAAGAACGGGATGGGTCTATATTTGAATATTTGAGAAATCAAATTGAGATTGGTTTACCACTTCTTTTTAAGAATGATCAACGGTTTGTTGCGTCAAGTTCATTAAATACTCCTGTTTTCGATGATGGCGATGAGGAGGGGATTGATCGTTTAGTTGCAGGTTCTTCTGTAGAAAAAGTAGAGTCATTTGAGGATTTAGTATCTAGGTTTAATTTGGTTAAGAAAGCCATTGAAGATGAGTCAGCATCATTAAATGGTGAATTAATACGTTTGCCACAAAAATTAGATATTGCAAAGGACTTTTTAAGTAAAGGCAATGTTAGGTCTTTCTTAGGTGCTTTAAGGCTGCGTGGGATTGATTTTGGTGTTTATTTTTCAGGTCAATGGGGTTCTATGGCTTTTACGCGTAAAGATGATCCTATCGAGGTTGACATTCTTGTTAATAATCTTAATAATTTAGATGTGTTAATTAAGGATTTGTCTGTTCATTTAGAAGGAGAGATTATTAGGAATAATGAAGATGTTAAGTTGAGATTTAATTATCAAGGGAAGGTTTGTTTTATTAATATTCTTGATGTTTCAAATCTAAGAGATGGAAATAGCTGGTCATTGATGGAAGTCTTTGCCAATGCTGTTATTGTTGATGAAGGACGTATTGGATTTATTGAAGACGTGGGAAGGTTATTGTTTGTGCGTTTAGGAGATGAAGCAACGGACTACATTGTTGATTATTATGATGAATTTCTACATGAGCAAAGAGACGTTTTAGATGAGATTAAGTCGGATCAGGCTATGAATGTTACGAAGGCTAATGCAGGTGGTATCGATTTAACCCAAGGGGATGGGGCGTTGGAGGTAAAGACTGGATCCCCGATTAAAGATGACAATCAAGGGATCAAATTCAACCTAACCCCAGCCATGCTAGAGCAATTAAAGAACGCTCCTGGATTTGTGCCAGTCATCATCAATGTCCAGCCGCTTGAAGATTTGCGCTTATTCTTAGGCATTGGGCAAGCTCAGGAAGGGTTTGTGCCAATAGGTCAGGGTTAAACAGCTGAATGTATTGACGCCAAGCCTTTGGGATGTTACATTTTAAGACTAACAAGGAGTTGTAATGGATCAATATTTCAAAAAAATCATCGAAGGCATTGGCGAAGACCCTACGCGTGAAGGTTTGCTTAAAACGCCTCAACGCGCGGCCAAGGCTTTTGAATTCATGACTCAAGGTTATAAGAAGGATATTAACGAAATCGTCAATGGAGCGATTTTTAAATCTGACAATGACGAAATGGTCATTGTTAAAGATATTGAGCTTTATTCCATGTGTGAACACCATTTACTGCCATTTTTTGGCAAATGTCATGTGGGCTATATTCCTAACGGTAAGATTATTGGCCTTTCTAAGATTGCCCGTATTGTGGATATGTATGCCCGCCGCCTGCAGGTGCAGGAAAATTTAACCCGCGAAATTGCTTCCACCTTGATGGATGTCACCGGGGCCTTAGGTGTGGGGGTGGTTATTGAAGCTAAGCACTTATGCATGATGATGCGTGGTGTGGAGAAACAAAACTCCTTGATGAAGACTTCCTGCCAATTAGGGGTTTTCCGTTCCGAAGATTCAACCCGCAAAGAATTCTTAAGTTTGATTGCCTAAAGATGCCTAAAAATAAGCCAACAGCCTTAGTCACCGGTGGGGCCAAACGCATTGGCCGTGAGATTGCTCTTTATTTAGCAGGGCAGGGCTATAATATCGCGCTTCACTATAATAACTCTAAAGCAGAGGCCATGAACACCGCGCAGGCCATTTATAAAATGGGTGTGCGTTGCGAATTATTTGCCTGTGACCTAGCTGATGAGGCACAAGTTATAAAATTAATGCCAAGCGTTTATAAAGCTTTCCCTAATATAAGCCTCTTGGTTAATAGTGCGTCGATTTTTGTCCCTAATAGCCTAGGCGCCCAAGACCTTTCCCTATATAAGGCGCATTGGGATATTAATTTTAAGGCGCCCTACATCTTAAGCTGTGAATTTGCCCGTTTGGTTAAAAAGGGGCAGATTATAAATTTGATTGATACCAATGTCGGCCGTCACCGCAGCCGTTACGCGGATTATTTGCTGACCAAAAAAGCCCTTTATGAATTTACACAAATGGCGGCGGTGCAATTTGGCCCTAAGATTAGGGTAAATGGGATTTCGCCTGGCATGATCTTGCCGCCGGTTAATAATCAGCCGGATGATAGAACCAAACGCGCTCAAAGCATTCCTTTAAAGAGGGTGGGCAATCCAAAATATATCGCCCAGACCGTGCAGTTTTTATTAGAAAATGATTATATTACCGGACAAATCATCGCCAATGATGGCGGGGAACAATTAATTTAAAGGAAATCTTATGGCGCTTATCCGTATTATCGATTTAAAAGCAAGGGCGATTATCGGCACCCATCCCTGGGAACGCAAGAATAAACAGGAAATCATCCTTAATATCACCATTGAATATGATGCTGCCAAGGCTTCCAAGAGTGATAAGCTTAAAGATGCGCTTAACTACGAAGAAGTGGCCAACAAAGCGCTTCGTTTGATTGAACGTTCATCCTACCTATTATTAGAGAAGTTAACCGCTAGGGTTTTGGATATTGTGATGGCAGATAAGCGGGTTGTCTCTGCCTGGGTGCGTATTGATAAGCCGCAGGCCATAGCTCAAGCTAAGGCTGTTTCATTTGAATTAATGGGGCAACGTTAGTAAAAGGAAAGATAATGCCAATTTTGATATTGCTAGCCTGGCCTTTTGCTGAAATCTGGGTCTATATTAAGGTAGGCGCGCAGATGGGGGCGGGTAATGTGATCTTAGCCATCTTGGGAACTGGATTTCTAGGGATGTTGGTTTTACGTTACCAAGGTTTTAAGGCGTTAAATTCAATGCAGGCTGATTTAGCTCGCGGGGCTTTGCCAACCGATGCGCTTTTAGATAGCGTGCTGTTGTTTGGGGCAGGGGTTTTATTGATCCTACCAGGACTTATCACCGATGGCTTAGGTCTTTTGCTCTTATTGCCGCCAACACGCTGGTTGATCTGTTATTTATTTAGAGGTAGCTTAACTGGCATGTTCCAGTCAGGGCGCTTTTCGTCGTTTACCTTTACTACACACGCTAAGGGTCAGGCTAGGTCTAAAACTCAGGCTGAAGTGATTGATATTGAGGCTAACCCTAAGAATTTAGAAAATTAAAATTTTCCCTTGCAGGATGTTTAATCATTGATAATATACGCCTATGCAATTTAACGATGAAGTGGTTTTAGTCACAGGTTCAACCCGTGGTATTGGCCGTGCGGTGGCAGACGCCTTTGCAGCCCAAGGTGCTACGGTCATTATAGTGGGGAGAAGTGCCGAACAAGCCGCTCAAGTAGCTGCTGAAATTAAGGCAAAGGGACAAAAAGCTGATGGTTTTGGCTGTGATGTGACCAATTTGGCGCAAGTGCTTGAAATGGTCAATAAAATTCTTGACATTCATAAGCGCATTGATATATTAGTCAACAACGCGGGGGTAACCCGCGATAATTTGCTCTTACGCATGGATGAAGCTGATTGGGATGAGGTTATTAAGGTTAACCTTAAGGGTACCTTTAACGTTACCAAGGCCGTTACCAAGCCCATGTTAAAGGCGCGCAAGGGCAAAATTATCAGCATTTCTTCGGTCATTGGAATTACAGGTAATGCAGGACAGGCTAATTATGCAGCTTCTAAGGCAGGGGTTATTGCCTTTAGTAAGTCAGTAGCGAAGGAATTGGCCTCAAGAGGGATTACTGCTAATGTGGTGGCCCCAGGGTATATCCGGACGGATATGACTGATAAATTACCTGAGGCGGTGCAGCAAAAGGTGCTTGAAGCGATTCCTTTAAACCGTTTCGGCCAGGCAGAAGATATTGCAGGTGTATGTATATTTTTAGCATCAAAGGCGGCAGATTATATCACCGGCCAAACAATAGTTATTGACGGTGGTTTGGCGATATAGGTATAAAAGTTTTAGTGTAAAAAATCAAGGAGGATTACCATGGCAGTAGAAAGCAAGATTAAGTCAATCATCGCTGAACAATTAGGTGTTAAGCCTGAAGAAGTTACCCCCAATGCATCCTTCGTTGATGATTTAGGTGCAGATTCTTTGGACACCGTCGAGCTTATCATGGCGTTGGAAGAAGAATTTAGCGTTGAAATCCCTGATGAAGATGCCGAAAAGATGAAGACAGTCGGCGATGTTATCAAATATATCGAAGAAAAAGCCAGCGTTTAATTTTAAGATTTAAACGCTTTTATTTTTTAATGACTTGCCCCGGCATTTTTGTCGGGGCAAAGCTTTAATTAAGGGTCTAAAAGAATATGCAAAAACGTCGCGTTGTAATTACTGGGTCAGGGGTGGTTTCGCCCGTCGGTATTGGTGTTGAGAAGTTTTGGCAGTCGCTGTTGGCTGGAAAAAGCGGTGTCCGCCCAGTAACGCATTTTGATCCAGCGGCCTATGATTCCCGTGTTAATGGTGATGTTATTGATTATGACCCGTTGGCTCATTTTAATTCTAAGGACGCGCGCAATTTATCACGTTTTATTCAGTATGGGGTGGTAGCAGCGCACGAAGCTGTTTTGCATGCTAAGCTTGATATTAAGCAAATGGATCCTTATCGTGTTGCCGTTATTGTGGGTTCTGGTATCGGTAGCATTCAATCTGCTGAGGAAGAATACGATAAGATTTTAGATAAGGGGCCTGGCCGTATGTCCCCGTTTTTTATTACCCGTATGATTATTAATGAAGTGGCGGGCCAAATATCCATTAATACTGGAGCGATGGGGCCTTGTTTTGCGATTGTGACTGCCTGTGCGACAGCGAATAATTGTATTGGTGAAGCTATGCGGATGATACAGCATGGTGAGGTGGATGTGGCTATTGCGGGTGGTGCGGAATCAGCGACGTCAAAATTAGGTTTAGGTGGTTTTTGTTCTTTAAAGGCGTTATCGAAGCAGCATAATGATAATCCGACCAAGGCATCCCGTCCTTTTGATTTAAATCGCGATGGTTTTGTTATGGGTGAAGGGGCTGGGGTAGTGGTTTTAGAAAGTTTAGAAACAGCTAAGGCCCGTGGCGCTAATATTTTAGTGGAATTAGCTGGTTACGGCCGCACTGCCGATGCTTATCACATTACTGCGCCGCATGAAGAAGGTTTGGGGGCGATTAAGGCGATGGAATTTGCGTTGGCTGATGCCGGTTTGAAGCCGACCGATATTCATTATATTAATGCGCATGGAACATCGACAAAATTAAATGATCAAATCGAAACCTTGGCGATTAAGAAGGTGTTTGGTGATTATGCCAAGAAGGTGCCGATCTCTTCGACCAAATCCATGACTGGTCACTTATTAGGTGCGGCTGGCGGGATTGAGTTGGTGGCCTGCATCATGTCTATTCGGGATAATAAGGTGCATCCAACCATTAATCAGGAAACTCCGGATCCAGCCTGTGATTTAGATTACGTGCCTAATGTGGCGCGTGCGGTTCAAGTTGATGCCGCCTTATCAAATTCATTAGGCTTTGGCGGTCACAACGCCACCCTCATCGTTAAACGTTTTAAGGAATAATTATGAAGACATATCAATTAGCCATTGTTCCCGGCGACGGGATTGGCCCTGAAGTCGTGCGTGAAGGTTTAAAGGTATTGGATGCAGCCGCGGCCAAGTTTGGTTTTAAGACCGAACGCAAATCCTTTGATTTTGGCGGCGAACGTTATTTAAAAACCGGTGCGGTGTTGTCCGACGCGGAAGTTAATAGCTTAAAAGCCTTTGACGCGATCTATTTAGGTGCGGTGGGTCATCCGGATGTGAAGCCCGGTATTTTAGAAAAAGGCATCTTGTTGAAATTGCGTTTTGACCTGGAGCAATACATTAATTTGCGCCCGGTGAAGCTTTACGACAATGTCCCGACCCCGATTAAGAATAAGGGCCCGCAAGACATTGATTATGTGGTGGTGCGCGAGAATAGCGGCGATATGTATATGGGCTTAGGTGGTATTACCGATAAAGGTACGACTAATGAAGTAGCCACCCAGGTGATGTATTATTCCCGCCTGCAAGTCGAGCGCTGCTTGAAATATGCCTTTGAATACACCATGAAGCGCCATGCCACAAGTCCGTGGAAGGGTTTAAGTGAAGAGGATAAAAAGGCGGGTTATATTGGCAAATTGACCTTATGCGGTAAGAGCAATGTCTTGACCAATGTCTTTGATTTATGGGACCGCGTGATGAAAGAATTATCCGCATCCTACCCAAAGGTTAAATTAGATTATGTGCACGTCGATGCCATGTGTATCTTCTTAATTGAAGCGCCCGAGCGTTTTGACGTAATTACAACGACCAATATGTTTGGTGATATTATTACCGACCTAGCTGCGGTGACGCAAGGCGGCATGGGTGTTGCGCCGTCGGGTAATCTAAATCCAGGCGGGGTAAGCATGTTTGAACCAGTGCATGGTTCAGCGCCGCAGTTTACCGGTAAAGGTGTGGCCAATCCGTTGGCGGCGATTTTGACGGTGAAATTGATGTTGGAGTATTTGAAAGAAGAAAAAGCCGCGCAAGCGGTGGATGCAGCTGTTCAAAAGACTATGTTAAAGATGAAGTCGATGCTAATTGGCCAAATGGGTTATTCAACGAGCCAAATCGGCGACATGATTGTAGCGGCTTTATAGGGAGAAAAAGATGAAGAAATACAATGTAGCCATTTTAGGGATTCGTGGGGCTGTCGGTCAATGCATGTACCGCATTGTGAAGGACCGCAAGTTTCCTGTTGATAAATTAATCTTGATTTCCCCCAGCGGTGCGGGTGGTGAAATTGATGGTAATAAATTTGTTCCGTTAAATAAGAATGTATTTAACGGAGTTGATATTGTCTTGGCTTCACCTGGTGCCGAAATCTCTAAAGAATGGGGCCCGGTGGCTGCCAAGGCTGGGGCTGTGTATATTGATAACACTTCGCAATTTCGTATGGATAAAACCGTGCCTTTGGTTGTGCCGGAAGTTAATCCTGAAGATATTAAGTGGCACAAGGGTATTATCGCAAACCCTAATTGCTCGACGATTCAAATGCTTGTTGCGCTAAAGCCTTTGCATGATTATGCCAAGATCAAGCGCATTGTGGTGTCCACCTATCAGGCGGTGTCTGGTGCCGGGGCTGAAGCCATTGCTGAATTGCGTGACCAGCAAGCAGGAGATAAGTCCGTTAAGAAATTTTTGCATCAAATTGCCAATAATTTGATTCCGCAAATTGATGTCTTCACTGACAATTTCTACACCAAGGAAGAAATGAAGATGGTCAATGAAACCAAGAAAATGTTTCATGATGAATCCATCCAGGTTTCCGCCACCTGTGTGCGCGTGCCGGTGTTTAACTCGCATAGCGAGTCGATCAATATCGAAACCACCAAGAAGATTACCCGCGATAAGGCCATTGAATTATTAAGCAAGGCGCCAGGGGTGAAGGTGGTTGATGATGTAAAGACTTGTTCCTATCCATTGCCTATCAATGCCGACGGCAAGGACGAAACCTTTGTAGGCCGCATCCGCGAAGACTTCTCCATCCCCAATGGTTTAAACCTTTGGGTGGTCTCAGATAATCTGCGTAAAGGTGCCGCACTCAACGCTGTCCAAATTGCCGAAGTCTTGATCAAAGGCTAAAAACCGGGACACATTGGTTTTTTTTGTATGCGTAACTTTAAGTTGACCCTTGAATACGATGGTGCCCAATTCTGCGGATGGCAGTCGCAGAAAAATGGCGAACGTACGGTGCAGGGTGAACTTGAAGCTGTTCTTTTAAAAATATTTAAAAATTCTGTGAAGGTGATTGCGTCAGGTAGGACAGACAGCGGCGTGCATGCCGTGGGTCAAGTTGCTAATTTTAAAGCTGACACCCGCATGAAGCCA
>CAYNTZ010000058.1:0-11380 GCA_964400365.1 uncultured Planctomycetales bacterium
GAGGCCCATTAAGAAACGGATATCTTGGCGCAGGTAATGCTGGGCTGGTTGATGTGGGATAGGGTCTTGAAACATATTATTTACTACGCAGTGCGCGATGACCCTTCTTGGCTAAATCTTTAACAGAAGCTTCTACTTTTTTCTTTAAAGTTACTTTATGTGTTTTTAACTTAGCGGCAACCTTTGCATCAAAGGTGCCGATAATCTTAGCAGCTAGAATCCCGGCATTCTTAGCGCCATTAACGGCGACAGTGGCCACGGGTATCCCATCTGGCATTTGCACAATGGATAATAAGGAATCCAGCCCATCGATCGAATTAGATGACTTAATCGGTACACCGATCACCGGCAAGGTGGTGATGGATGCGACCATGCCCGGCAAATGCGCGGCACCACCGGCACCGGCGATGACCACCTTTAAGCCGCGTTTCTGGGCGGCCGTGGCATAATCAAACATGCGCTTTGGGGTGCGGTGGGCAGAGACAACGGTGATTTCATAAGGAATGCCAAAGGAATCTAGAACATCAGCGGCGCCGCCCATGATATTAAGGTCTGATTGACTGCCCATGATAATGCCGACTAATGTCTTGCTCATCACATCCCCCTTACGTTCTTACCTTTATTAAATCTTTGACCTGACGCGCCTTGTTCATGGCTTGCGCGGCATCGTGGCCGATAATCGTGGCATGGCCCATCTTGCGAAAGGGCTTGGTGATTTCCTTGCCGTACAAATGAATATAGACGCCACCCAATCTCAACGCCTCTTCCACCCCTTCATAACGCGCCAAACCTTCAAAGCCGTCTGCCCCTAAAATATTGACCATCACCGACGGCGCTGTAATATCTGTTAATCCCAAGGGCAGATTCATCACTGCCCTCAAATGCTGTTCAAATTGCGACGTAAAAGTCCCTTCGATGGTGTGATGCGCACTATTATGCACACGAGGCGCAATCTCATTCACCAAGACCTTGCCGTCACGGGTCACAAACATTTCAACGGCCAAAACACCCACTAAGTTTAACTGATTAACCAAGGCTAATGCAATATCCTTGGCCTTTTTTTCAATCGCAGGGGCAATATCCGCCGGGCAACGCAAGAATTCCACCAAATGCTTGGTGGGGTGAAAGACCATTTCTACGACTGGATAAACGGCCACTTCTCCAAACACATTGCGCGCCACAATCACCGCGATCTCTTTATCAAAATCAATCAACTCTTCTAGGACACTCGGCTCATCGAAAGCGCTATGAATATCCTCAGCAGAATTAATTTTATAAACACCCTTACCATCATATCCCGCTTTACACGTCTTCTGCACCGCTGGCAACATATCCGTACAGGCCCGTAAAGCCAGACGATTAGCCACCATCTTGAAATCCGCCGTCGGGATATTATGCTGACGATAAAATTCTTTCTGAACACCCTTGTCCTGCACTAAAGCAATAATGTCTGGGTCAGGATATATCGACAAACCTTCCTTTTTTAACTGACGCAACGCTTCAACATTAACATGCTCATATTCAAAAGTTAAGACATCCACCTTCTTACCAAAGGCATAGACGTCGTCGTAATTAAGCGAATCGCCTAACACAAATTCATGGCATAAATCACGGCAGGGGCAATTAGCGTCATTGTCTAAGACGTATGCCTTCACATCAAAGCTAGGCGCTGCCTGCAGCATCATCTTCCCCAGCTGCCCGCCCTTAATGAATCCTATTTTTAAGCCCCTACGGTAATTCATAATATCCCACATGATAAAACACTAGGTGGCGGGGGTAGGCAATGTTTGTGAAGTCGAAACATCCCCCATCACATGCCACCTTTTCATAAACCAACAAACGAATAACCAAAAAGCTTGCGCCAAACGATACCGTGCATGTGTTATGGGGGTTGGGGGGCTGTTGAGACTGAACAAATTTTTCCTAGCCCCGCCAACACGAGCAACACGCGCACAAGCAACAACTATGATAAAACAACATCTATACGAGCAAGCTTGCCACTACGAATATCTTGAGCATATTGACCGACAATGGCATCAGCTGATAATTCTACGCTTTTCTTAACACCAACATAACTTAAAGACACCTTCTGCGCCTTAACTGCTCCCTTACCAAAGGTATTAGTCTTCTTGGCATTGTGATAAACCACCGTGGTCTTGCCTAAGAATTTAAACGCATAGGTATTAGCCGGAAAATCAGCGGTGGCCTTATCTGTAAATAACCACGACGGTAAAATTGGATTTAAATTAAAACTTAATTGACCCTGTGCATTTAAACTAAACGGTTTGAGGCCCACATTCATCACCAACCACATATGCAATAACTCGGCGGTACTTCCTGAAAGCCTAGCCACAAAACCCTGGCCATGCAGGTTCTTATCTTCATGCGCGGAAGAAGCAATGAAGGATGAATTTTCTAAAATAGAACGGCCATATTTCGCCGGGTCTAAGAACGGCACGAAACAAGTTTTAATTTCCTGGAAGAATTCTTCATAAAGGCCACTGCGCAACACCTCTAAAAGATATTTATATTCCATATGCAGCCACACCGATTCATTTTCCAACCACCCCGCGGGGAAGATGCGGGTGCGGCCGATTTCTTCGGTTTGCTTGGATAAATCCGTATTGACCTTATACATCCCCAAGGCCTTATCATAAAGCTTGCTCTTCTTAACAGCCTTAAATAACGCAGAAGCTGCCCCATTATGCTCAACACGTAAGGCATGCACAAAGCCTTCTAAGAATAACGGCAAGTCATGGCGTTTGAATTCCAAGGCCCGTGCATGATGCTCCCCATGATGGCTTTTATCCAAGACATCGTAGCGGGTCACTTCATGATAAAAATAGGTCGCAAAGGTCCCATCATTATATTGCGCCTTGGCAATACCCACATCGCATTTAGCAATCACCGCACTTAAAAACTTGCGCACCAAGCCAATGCTTAACGCTTTTTCAGAACCCACAATCCCATAACGGATGGATTGACGGTAATGTTCTTTTAAATCATTGGCCTTTTGCCAATACTTTAGGGAATCATGTTCATTAACCAAGACATGCGACAATCCTTCGACAAAATCAACCAGCTCACTAAAGGCCGGCACTGATAATTGATCATTAAGCTTTAATTCATTAATTGCGTTTAACGTAAAGGCAGCAAAACGTTTGACTTCAAAGGTCTCGGAAATCGACGAGCCCAAAAGCCCAGGCAAGCCATTTAAGGCATCGTACCAATTAGGCTTATTAGCCTCCATCTCAATACCGATACCGCTAGGATCCATGGCCGCAGACTTATTAGCCAATAAACACACCAGCTTGACTAAAAGGTTGGTGTGGTAAACTTCCCCTTCTCCCCCGTGTACGCGCAGCTTATAACCCTTGGCCTTGGCCGCCACCTTCTTATCATGTTCCTCTAAAGAGTGGTATTGGCGCACCCCGCGAGGCGTTACTAAATACCGCTTATCGCGCGGCAGGACATAAAATTCGCTATAGAAGAAGGAATAATCCTTCTTGTTTAATAATAAATCTTTTAAACCTTCTGGATAAAGACCGAGATAGCTTTCAACTAAATCCAAATTATAGGTCCAGTGATCCGTCCAGAAACCCTCACCTGGCTCAGCACTTTCCTGCTTTTGGCAAAGACCTAGGACACTGGTTAAAAAATCCGACGGAGTGCCATTAATCTTGACCTGGCGGCTAATCATCTTTAATAAATCACCAGGCATAAAACCTTTAGTTAAAACGGTTTTTAACGCCTCCTTGCCTTCGCTTACCCCAAAATCCTTTAAAACCGTATCCGCCGCCATTTCATCCTTGACCACAAAGGTTGCCCCTTTAATCACCAACGGATTATACCCATCCGCCTGCAAGAGATTAAAGAAATTAACCACGGCACTATCCTTCACGTCTTGATTAAAGAAAATATCATTACGGCGGTTTTGATTCACGTCGCGGTAATTACCATTACCTTGCGATAAAAAGGTTGGGCTTAAGGTAAAGAAATTGTAATCGCGCTCCAAATCCCCGTGCTTGCGGCTATAGACATTAAAGGGCACTGGGCCATCTGCTGTTTGCAGGGAAATCGACAAGCCACCGCGCAACACATTATCTAAGAAGGTTTGGCCGCAATATTGATTAAACGCCGCTGAGGCACTATGGGTCTGGCAATTGTCCTTAATCCCATTAATCAAGGCTTCATTGCGCGCACGCTTAGACTCAATGAATTTATTCTTGGCTGCTGATTTAACCACTTGTTTCAATTCTGTCAAATCATGGGCAAAACCAGCTAAGGCAACAAATGATTTTGATTTGCCGGCATTCAAGGCCATCTTGGTAAAAACAAAAGCCGACGGGGTGCGATTAGATGTTTGCTGCACTGCTGGAACCGTAAAGCTTTTTTGCTTTAAGAACTCCTCTGGAACCAAGAAATCCGTCGCATGACCAAAAACACAGGCCGCTTCCACAATAGGATCTAATAATTTCTCCGTATCCGCATCAAAGGCAAAATAGAAATTACCCTCATTAATATGCGTCACCTGTGGTGTATCCGCCACTTCCACTTTAAATTGATAAAAGGGCGCTTTTTGGGCCACATGATGCACTGCCACCCAGGCTTCGACGGTGCGCGAGAGATGCTTACCCAACCAATCCTTTAAGCCGTAAGGATTAAGCGCCGGTAGGCCGTCCACGCATTGGATCGATAATTTCTTCTTGGAAATATTTTCAATGCTAACCCGGCGCACCAAGGCCGCATACGACTCATCTGGCATGGTGAAATAATTGACCGTAATCTTAACACCCAGCGTCGTATTAATTTCTTCAATAGTCAAATCATGGCTGGTAATCTTCATCACCTGGGTTGTTTTATAAGGAGAAGCAGCGTTATTCGCAAAAGGCTCGTAAAAAGATTCTTTCTTACCATCATGAACCTTCAAAAAAGTGCGAAAACCCTGGATGGAAGTGAGGCGATAGGCGCGGTTCGCCGGCTGAAACTCCAAAATAGATTTATCCTTGGATTCAATCCCAAAGGACGCAATGCCCTGCCCGCGATTAACATAAAAAGCCCACATGGGAATCCCATATAGCCCCGCAACACCTGGAAAAAAGTTAGAAAACACCTTTGAATGATTATAATCCTCGATAACAAATGACCCATTCCCATTTAAATGATATTGCCCGTTCATCTGACCCTTTCTAAGTTAAATCAACTGCCCGCTTTACTCTTACGGAATAAATTATAATACCCTGAAAGTTTTGCCCATAAGGCAAAACCCCTATCCGTATCCTTAATTCGAATACGCTTTATTTCAAACAAATCGCGATTAGATCGATCAAAACCCCTATTGGTGGTTGCTGCAGCTTTAAACCCAGATTCCTTAGCAATCTGTTTTGTCATCTCATTAAAAGCACCGGAAGGATAGACCAAATAATCAATTGGATGCCCCAGCTTTTCCTCAATAATCCGCTTGCTTCCAGCCAATTGGTCCTTAATCTGATCCGCATTTAAATCAGGAAGATAGGCGTGCCGACGGGTATGCGCCCCAGCTTTAAAGCCATGAGCATCCATTTCTTTAACCTGATCCCAGGTTAAATACTCCCCCTTAACCCCAATAAGATCGGATACCAAGAAAACCATCGCTGGGAACCCATAGCTCTTAAGTACGGGAAAAGCATTAGTATAGTTATCCTCATACCCATCATCAAAATGGATAACCACCGTATTACGCGGAAAAACACGGGCAGCCTTAATCCCACTTACCAACTCATCAAAACTAATAACCTTGTAACCCTTGTCCTTCAAGAACTTCATCTGGTAGGCAAATGACTTTGGGGTCACATTGTTTAATTCCTGATACGAAGCCCCTGCAGCCAACCTTGACTCAGCCACGTTATGGTAGGTGATAATCGGCACCACATAGCGATCCCGCAGCCAGAAAACACCGCCTAAAACAATAACCGTTAAGGCTATAATTGAAAACCGCAATACACGCAATAATATCTTCATTTTAAACCTGCTTATTTAGCCAAGCGTTCCTTAATCAAGGCACTGATGGTTTGGTTATCGGCCTGGCCAGCCACCTTCGCCACCACATCCTTCATCACACGGCCCATATCCTTAACTGAAGACGCACCTGTTGCCTTTATCACCTCATCAACAAGGCTAACTAACAATTCCTTAGGCATTTCAGCTGGCAGGTATGCCTTTAGCAATGCCAATTCAGCCTCTTCCTTTACCGCCAAGTCAGGTCGTCCGCCGCTGGTAAACTGCGCAATGGAATCCTGGCGCTGCTTCACCTGTTTTTTCAATACAGCAACAACATCTTCATCCGAAACATTTTCCACCCTTTTGTCTACCTTCACATTTTTAATCTGCGCACGAATAAAACTTAGCGCGCTGGATAAAACAGCATTCCTATCCCGCATGGCTTGAATATGATCCGCATTAATCTTCGCCTCTAAACTCATAAAATCCTCCCAAAATTAAAATGAAATTCCCAATATATTAACCAGTTTCATTTAAGTTTGCAACCGCTTTATCATCTCAATATCGCACTGGAATATCCCCAAAAACAGAACAGGCCCCATCATTATGCGACGAGACCTGTCTTGCTAAAAGAAAAAAACAAATGCTTACTGGACAATCTTAACGTCAATGGCAAATGACTTATTGGCGCTTGGCCGAACAACCTCCCCATCACGCACAAAGAAACCGTTATTGCCATTCATCGCGGCCACCCGGTCACGTTCTTTTTGGGAAGCTATCTTGGCAAAATAGGCTTCTTGCTTTAAATAACGCATCCGGCTATTAACCAACTTAATTTTATTCTGGAATAGCGCGATTAACGACTTACCTTCTTCCATATTTGAGAAATCAGCCTCAAAGGCCCTTAACTTATTCTTTAGATCAGCTAATTGAGCGCCCACCTGTACATTTTGATCTTTTAAGTTCTTAATCTTTGCTTCTAACTGCCCCACATCCTGCACATTCTCCGTAACACGCAGAAAATCCAGGCCTTGCAGTTCTTGCTTTAATTTGGCATTCTCATCTTGGGCTTGGGTCAACATGGACTGAGTTTGGGAAAGCATGCTCTTGGTGGTCGATAACTCAGCCGTCACTTGATCCAACTGATTCTTTACATCTTCCAACTTACGGGTGGTTTCTTCTAACTGAACCTTGGTTTCCTTATATTGCTGCACATAAGCACGGTAGTTGGCTGCTTGATTAACTGAAGAAGCCAATACCATATCGCTTGAATGTTCAAAAGCCTTTGAGTTCTGATGTTGTAAATTCAATACATATACTGTTAAGGCAATCATCACCACCGATAGAATCACGCCAATAATTTTCTTTAATCGGGCGTTCTGGTTTTTGCCATCAACGACCGCATCAATTTTCGTTTCTTGTTGATTTAATAATGTTTCTGCCACTTGATTCTCCTTACGTTAATTTACCCAACACGGTTACTAAGAATACTTACATTTGACGCTTCACTTAACTGCGTAATTTGACCTTCCATCCATTGCCGAAACTTAAAATCACCCTCTTGGTCAAGAAACTGTATTCCGCACTGATACCGCTCCTGAGGCGTATGGATACGGCGAAACCACATTAACTTGCCTTTTTTCTCAACAAATGGGGAATTATCATTGACCTGAGACTTAATTGACATTACACAGTTATCCGACGGCTTAAAGGTCTTATCCGTTTGCAAAAACAAGCCTGATAAGGAAAGGTTAAGCACCGTCCCTTCACCAGCATCCGCTTGGGACTCAACATTCCAATTAACATCAAAATGATGCTTTAAACGAAAATGACGACGATTTTCAAACATAAGGATTTTAGTATACCCTCGAGACTTAAAAAGGGCAAGAAAAAATTATTTACCTAACCCTAAGAGAAGCTGCGGCGATGCCAATAAATAACCCCTAAAGCAATAAAATATCCTGCAATAGCAAAAACAACGCTTAAAACCAGATATCCAATAGCTATCGCTAATAATATCTTTAAGAAAGACAAGCTGATTAAATCCTGCCAGTGGAAATTAACCATCAAGGCCTGCCATTGGGCTCGGATATCTGCCTCACTTAAACCTAAACACCCTCCACCCACCTGCAAAGCAAATCCAAGCACAATAAGCCCCAACCATGTATTGGTCAACGCTGAACCTAAAATAGCCGCGGGCTTATTTAATTTAAACGCATACGCTAGGCCTATCGCAGCCAAAACCCCTGTAAAGGGAAGAATACCTAAGAAAACCCCCAAGGCAAAACTAATAGCCACTCGATGCGGCGTTTCATGAAGCGCCGTCAATTCCGCATAAAGCTGATTTAACCAGGATTTTAATTTGTCATACATGGCGAAAATGAACAAACACCCTTCCAAAATTCTTATCATCTTTTTCCAGGCGGTGATACAGGGCTTTAATGTGTTTCTGTTCTAAAAACCTAATCACCCCCTTTTTTAATTGGCCGCTGCCCTTACCAGGAATAATCTCTACTAATTCAATGCGCTTGTCAACCGCTTCACGGATAACCCGGTTAAGCTCACTATCAATAGCGCTTCCTTTATTGAAAATATCGTGAAGATCAAGCTTAATCTTAGCCATCTGCTTTCTTCTTTCGTTCAAAGCGTACAAAGCTCATGTACACACACGGCACCACAAACAAGGTCAACACCGTCGACACAAAAACACCGCCAATTACAGCCACCGACATGGGAATACGCGTCTCTGCACCTGGCCCCAAGGCCAAGGCCGGTGGAATAGCCGCGGCAATGGTGGCTAAGGACGTCATTAAAATAGGCCGCAACCGGATGGGACAAGCTTCCAATAAGGCTTCCTTAGGCGCCTTCCCCTCTTCCCTTAATTGATTGGTAAACTCAACCATGAGGATTGAGTTCTTCTTTACAATTCCCATTAACAATAAAATACCAATCGCGCTAAACACATTTAATGACTGCCCTGTCATCCAAAGCGCTATCAAGGCCCCAGAAAAACTAAAAGGCAAGGCCATCAAGATGGTCACTGGATGGATATAGGAATTAAACTGCGAAGCCAAAACCATGTAGGCCACAATAATGCCTAACCAAAACACAAAACCTAATGACGCTGAACTTTCCTTAAAACTTTGCGAAGAACCTGTCATCACATACGAATACCCCTCAGGCAAAATATCCTTAGCCACCTGCTGCGCCACCGCAATCGCCTGGGCTTGAGACTTTCCCGAGGCCACATTAGCACTAATACCAATGGCACGCTCACGGCTTTTACGGGTAATGTTAAGCGAGGCTTCTTTTTCTTCTATAGTAATTACTTCTTTTAAAGGCACTAACTCACCTTGATTATTCCACACTGTCAAGGAACCAATATCTTCCATCGTCAAACGCTGCTGGGGAACCAACCGCACGCGGATATCATAACGCCGGCCATTTTGGGTGTATTTACCCACCCTAGCACCTCCCACCGCCGCATTAATCGCCGAACCAATAGCCTGTACAGAGACCCCACGCTCTGCCGCCTTAATACGGTCAGGCAGGACATGCACTTCTTTCATCCCTTCCTGATAATCAGTATTCACATCCACCATTAACCCAGTGGCTTCCATTTTCTCTTCAAGAGTTTTAGCTAACTGTGTCAGCTGCTCCCAACTAGGCCCCTGCACCGTCAACTCAATCGGGAAGCCACGTTGGGCAGAAAAACCGCTTAAGGACAAATCCTGCATATTTGCTTTTACATCCGGAATCTTATTTAAGTCCTTCCGCAAAGCATTCATGATTTCTTTTTGCGACAAAACCTTCTTACCATCCGGCGGAGGCGGGCGATGATTCGGTTCTTTTAAATTAATAAAAATATTACCGCGGTTAACCTCCCCGCCCTGGAAACCGCCGATCGAGGCAAAATAACCCTCCACTTCAGGACGACTCATGATAACCTTCTCCGCTTCCTTGAATTTAGCATCGGTCAATTCAATAGACGAACCCGGCGGCGTACGCAAGGAACACATGAACATGCTTTGGTCTTGGGCGGGAACAAATTCCTTAGGTAAAAAACGCATAATGCCTAAACTCATCATAAAAAATAACAACGCCCCAACCATAACCTTAAGCTTATGGTCAAAGCAAAAAACCAAGGCGGCTTGGTAATGTTTAGCAATATGCTTAAAAACAAGGTCAATCTTCTGCGCAAAAGAACCCTGGGCATGCCCTACTTGCAAAAACTGAGCACAGCGCATGGGGGTGAAAACCAAGGCTTCAAATAAGGAAATCGCCACCGCTACCGATATGGTGATCCCAAACTCATAAAAGAATTTACCCATCATGCCCTGCATAAAAACAACAGGCAAGAAAATCGCAATAATCGCTAAGGTCGCGGCCAAGGCGGCAAAGGCAATTTGACCTGCCCCTATGCTAGCAGCCTTAAGGGGCGTATACCCCCGTTCCCGGTAACGGGTAATATTTTCCAAAACCATAATGGCATCATCCACCACCATGCCGATAGCCAAGGACAAACCTAAAATAGTAAAGGTATTTAACGTAAAACCTAAAAATTTTAAGACAATAAAAGCTCCCAATATCGACGTAGGAATGGCCAATAGAATATTAAATGTGGCACTGATAGAACCTAAAAATATCCAACAAACAATGGATGTCACCAAGGCGGATAAGAGCATGGTCATGTTTAATTCCGCAATAGACTCCTCAACAAACTTAGTGCGGTTAATCACCACTTCCAGGCTCATCCCTTGGGGCAATTGCTTGCGCACACGCTCCAAGCGTTTAAATACATCACGTGCCACCGCCACTTCATTAACACCGGTTTGCTTGCGGATACCAAGGCCGATGGCTGTCTTGCCTTTATTGCGGGAAATACGGCGCACATCCGCTAAACCATCTTCAATCTTAGCTACATCTTTCAAATAAATAGGGGCATATACCGCGCCTCCACCACGCCGTGGAATACGGATATTCTCAAAATCCTCAACCGTATTGGCCTCACCCATGGCGCGGATATTCTGTTCCCTATCACCTGCCTCCAAGCGGCCGGCGGGCAACTCCGCGTGTTCTTCTTCAATCGCATTAATCACATCAGATACCGTCATCTGGTAATGGGCCAGCTTGTCACGGTCAACCCACACCCTCAAATTAGGTTCTACAAACCCACCTAAAGACACCTCACCCACCCCAGACACTGAGGCAAACTGGTCTTGCAAAATATCCTGCACATAGGCCATTAATTCACGCGGCGTGTGGTCTTCCCCTCGTAAATTAAGCCATATAATCGGCTGGTCGTTAGGATTGCGCTTAGTAACAGTTGGGGGGGCAATACCGTCCGGGAAACGGCGTTGGCCTTGAGCTAATCTTGTCTGCACATCCTGCACCGCCACAT
>CAYNTZ010000059.1:0-11377 GCA_964400365.1 uncultured Planctomycetales bacterium
ACAACCGTCTTGTGTCCGTAACATAATATCTTTTTGGCTAAATGGCAGCGTACGGCGCGGTTTAGGACGGTTTTCTCTAAATCTGCGCCTTTACGCACCAAATCTTCAACTGTATCCCGATGCGAAATACGCACCGTGTCTTGATCAATAATCGGCCCTTGATCCAAATCTTCCGTCACATAATGACTGGTCGCCCCAATTAATTTAACACCCTTTTGATAGGCCTGCAAATACGGGCTCTTGCCGGCAAAGGCTGGTAAAAAGGAGTGATGAATATTAATGATCCTATTCTTATAGGCATCAACAAAATGTGCAGTCAAAATTTGATGATAACGGGCCAAGATAATTAAATCAATCTGCGCCTGGGCCAACACAGCCATTTGCTGGGCTTCCACCGATGCCTTATTGTCACCTAAAACCGTAAATTGATGAAATTTAATATTAAATTCCTTGGCAATACCTGCCGCGTCGGGATGATTGCTGATAATCAGCGGGATGTCACACGATAATTGGCCAGCCTTATGACGGTAAAGCAAATCGTAGAGGCAATGCAGGTGACGGCTGACAAAAATAGCTACCTTAGGTCTTTGCGTGGTGAAACATAATTCCCAAGTCATATTAAATTGCTGGGCAATGGGCAGGAAGGCATCGGGTATTTGCGCATCGGTGAGGGAAAAACCCTCTAATGACCACTCAATGCGCATAAAAAAGGTGTTGCTGGCATCATCAATATGCTGGTCGGCGTGAATAATATTACCTTGGGCGGCGGCAACAAATCCGGTAACAGCGGCGGTAATTCCTTTTTGATCTAAGCAGGAAATCAACAAGATCGCATGATTCATTTTCGACCTCCACGATTAACAAACAGCGGCCTGCTTTATTTGTTCAACCACCGCATAATCAACTGAACGCTTGCCCACCCAGGTGTAGGTCTTAGCCTTGCCATGCGCATCCGACCCTCCGGTAGCAATCAAACTGTTTTTCTTGGCAATGCGTTCATAGAATTGTATCACGGTATCCATCGTGTTGGGGTAATACACTTCCAAACCTTTCATGCCCGCCTTGGCAAAACGCGGAATCAATTCATCTTTTTGCGTCAGCATCGGATGCGCCATCACCGCCACCCCGCCGCTTTGATTAATTAAATCAATCGCTTCAAAAGGAGTTTGTTGAAACTTAGGCGCATAACCTGGACAACCAGGCCCAATATACTTCTCAAAAGCCCCTTTAATAGTGGTAACCCAACCTTTTTGCATCAACAGCGTCGCTAAATGAGCCCGACCAACCGCACGTGATTTGGTCAAGGCCGCTACTTCTTCATATTCAATATTATTCACACCTACTGACTTTAAACCCATCAGCATCTTCTTCATTCGCGCAACACGCCCCTCAAGAAAGAAATCAATCCGTTCATGTAATGGGCCTTTATTGTAATCAATAAAATACCCTAACATATGAATATCCACGCCTTCAAATTCAGAGGATAGCTCAATACCAGGAATAACTTCAAGTTCGTGTCCACGCGCGGCTTCAACCGTTGGAGCAACCCCCTCGACAATATCATGGTCGGTGATCGCAATACAGCCAAGCCCTGCTTTTAATGCATCATCCACCACTTCCTGCGGGGAAGAGGTGCTGTCTGAATAAAAGGTGTGTATATGCAGGTCAGCTAGCCGAAGCATGATTAATTCTGCGGCTCAATGATTTCTTTTTTGTGGATCTTATCGAGGATGCCATTAACAAATTTGGAAGATTCCATATCGCCATATTTCTTGGCTAACTCAACCGCTTCGTTGATCGCAACCTTAGGTGGAATATCCTTGGTGTACTTTAATTCAAAAAGCCCTAGGCGCATCACATTGCGGTCAATGATGGCCATGCGCTTTAATTGCCAGTTGGTCGCATACTCAGAAATCTTATCGTCGATTTCCTTAATCCGCGCCCCAATCCCCCTAAACAACAAATCCGCATAGGTGATGACTTCATCATCCTTGACCTCTTCGGATTTCCAATAGGATTCCAGCACCGACTCTAAAGGGCGCTGCACAATGTCAAATTGATAGAGCATCTTTAAGGCATGCTCGCGTGATAAAGAACGGCGTCTCATTTAATCGCTTTCAATAAACTAATCATGGCCAAAGCCCCACGGGCACAATCCCTGCCCTTATTTGTCCCGCCGTTGGCCTGCGCACGTTTCTGGGCTTGATCAATAGTGTCGGTGGTCAACACCCCCATGATCACCGGTTTTCCTGTCGCTAAAGACACCTGGGTCAACCCTCGGCTGACTTCATTAGCCACCACTTCAAAATGATAGGTGTCCCCTCGGATCACGGCTCCTAAACAAATCACCGCGTCGATATTCTTCTTGTTCGCCAATTTCAATGCCACCAGGGGCATTTCCAAAGAACCCGGCACCCAGACGGTAGTCACCTGATTTTCCTTAAGGCCTGCACGTTGCAATTCCATCAAGCAGGCATTAAGCAAACCCTTGGTGATAAAATCATTGAATTCCCCAGCGACGATGGCAATATTAGCCTTGATCACCGGCAACTTTGATGCAATAGGCGATTTCTTAATTGTTTTCTTTCTTACAGCCATTGCTTATAAAATATGGCCAAGTTTTTCTTTCTTGGTCTTCATATACCCTTCATTTTTTGCATTTGACGCAACTTTAAGCGGTACCCGCTCAATGACGGACAACCCATAACCTTCCAAGCCCACAATTTTACGCGGGTTATTGGTGAGCAATCGGATCTGCTTAACTCCTAAATCAACCAAGATTTGCGCACCCGTACCATAATCACGCAGGTCAGGGGCAAACCCTAAGGCTTGATTAGCCTCGACGGTGTCCATGCCCTCATCTTGCAAATTATAGGCCTTCATCTTATTGACTAAGCCAATGCCACGGCCTTCGTGCTGGCGGATATACAACAAAACACCGCGGCCAGCTTCACTAATCGCCTTCATCGCGGCCTTTAATTGGCCATTGCAATCACAGCGCAGGGATCCAAAAACATCACCGGTTAAACATTCTGATTGTGCCCTCACCAGGACTGGCGCTGTTTCATCAATCTTGCCCTTAACCAAGGCCAGGTGAATAATATTATCAACCAGCGACTCATAAGCCACCATCTTAAAATCACCAAACTCAGTGGGCAAGACGGTTTCTTCAACGCGCACCACCAGCTTTTCTGTCATGCGGCGGTACTCTATTAAGGAGTCAATGGTGCAAATCTTAATCTTATGTTGTTGAGAAAACTTTATCAAATCATTGGTGCGCGCCATGGTGCCATCATCATTAATGATCTCACAGATAACACCAGCCGGATAAAGCCCTGCTAACTTCATCAAATCAACAGACGCTTCCGTATGGCCAGCCCGCACTAATACCCCACCCCGACGGGCACGTAAAGGAAATAAATGCCCAGGGGTGACTAAATCACTAGGCTTGGATTTTGGATCAATCAACACTTGGATAGTCTTGGCACGGTCAGCGGCAGAAATACCGGTAGTAACGCCATAGACCGCGTCAACCGTAACCGTCCAGGCGGTATTGCATTTTTGATGCTTAGAATTTAAATCTTCCTTCATGGGGTGCAGGTCTAATTCATTCAAGCGGGCATCCGTCATAGGCACACAAATAAGCCCACGAGCGTTTTTGGCCATAAAATTAATCGCTTCAGGCGTAATAAATTGGGCGGCAATAAGCACATCCCCTTCATTCTCACGGCCTTCATCATCCATAACAATGACCATGCGTCCGCTTTTAATTTCTTCTAATACTTCTGGAATTGAATTAAACATAAAAACCCCTTAATAATTGGATTGATCCACCTTATTTTAATTGTGAAAGTATAGGGTAAAAGAAAGCCCTTGTCAATTTATTTCCCCCGCCCTATAATGGCTGTTAAATTTCATAACCCCTTGGGTACTAATAGTATGCGTCTTGACAAAAAAGTTGCCTTAACGCTCACCCAGCAAAAGAAAACATTAGCTACGGCTGAATCCTGCACCGGGGGCCTTTTAGCCCATACCTTGACCAATTTGCCTGGCGCTTCTCAATTCTTTTACCTGGGGCTAGTCGCCTATGATAATAGCGCAAAAACTAGTTTATTAGGCATTTCTCCCTCTATTATTAAGAAACACGGCGCAGTAAGCCAGACTGTAGCTAAGGCCATGGCCGTTAATGTGCGTAAAATATTAAAAACCGATTACGGCATCAGCATTACCGGCATTGCAGGCCCAAGCGGCGGGAGTGCCGCTAAGCCAGTTGGTCTAGTCTTTATTGCTGTCAGCACCACTAAAAAAACCTTTGTTACGTCCTTTCACTTTAAAGGCACCCGCCTTACTATTAAAACTCAAGCCGTTAACGCAGCGCTAAAGCTCTTACTTAAATAAAATAGTGGTTGGCTACCATTTTCAATTAAGTATTGTGTCCCCTTAATTGCTATGTATAATATCCCCTTATGGATTTAAAACATCGCCTTCAACGCAGTTTCAAACCGCGATTTGCCGTTATTTATCCTTTTGCCATTCTCATGGCTATCTTCTGCACGCTTGATAACCATTCCCTGCGCGCAGGCATCGGCTATATCATCGCTGGCATGTTAATCCGCCTCTGGTCTAACGGCTATGCGATTAAAAATGACAAATTAACCACCTCCGGGCCTTATGCCTTTGTGCGTAATCCGCTTTACCTAGGCACCTTCTTAATTGCTTTAGGTTTTGTGATTGTCTTAAAAACCAGCTTTATGGGGGCAGCCTTAATGATTGCCTTAGGCATCATGTATTACCGCACCGTTAAAGACGAGCAAGGCATGCTAACAGCTAAATTCGGCGACGCTTACCGCGATTATTGCCAAAAGGTGCCGGCCATGATTCCCTGCCTTATCCCTTACACCCAGGGTGAAAAATGGCCCTTTAGCTTACAACGCCTCATCATCAGCAAGGAACATAAGGTTGTCTTTTGGCTCACCGTTATCCTCATCGCTTTTCACTTAAAAACCCGCTTGTTTGTCGAAGCAAAAGCCATGACGGTTAAATCATGGCTTTTGGTCCTGCTCGCCGTTGCCCTCATCGGCGCTGATATCTATTTTGAATTAAATAAGAAAAAATTAACTAAATAAAAACCCCACTAAGTTTTAACCTAGCGGGGTCTTTATTTTAAAGCCTAAGACCATTTATTAGTCACGGCGGTTTACTTTTGAAAGTAAACGCAGGATTTCCATATACAACCAGACCAAGGTGACCATTAAGCCAAAGGCACAGTACCATTCCATGTACTTAGCTAAGCTTTCCTTGGACGCATTTTCAATCCGGTCAAAATCCAAGACCAGGTTCAATGCAGCAATACCCACCACAAATACACTAAAACCAATACCCATCATCCCACCGCCATTAATAAAAGCCGGAGGTGCGATACCAAACATGCTAACAACCCAAACAATCAAATAAAACGCGGCGATCGCCATGGTGGCAATCATAATCCCACGCTTAAAACCTGCCGTAGCTTGAATCCAACCAGCTTTATAGGCCAATAATAATGCAAATAAGGTACCAAAGGTCAAACCAACGGCTTGCATTACAATGCCAGGGTAACGCACTTCAAACATCGCTGAAAGCGCGCCAAGGAAAATCCCTTGGCAAGCCGCATAGCAAGGAACGGTTACCGCTGACCACTCTTTCTTAAACATCGTCACTAAAGCAAAAATCAAGCCAACAATGGCTCCGCCAAAAGCCAACATGCCAATCATGGGCGTACCCGCCTTAGACCAACTCCAGATAGCCGTGGCTAATAGGATCGCAAAAGCCATCAACGCTTTGTTGACGGTTCCCTGGATGGTCATGACCTGACCATCCCCATATACCTTGACATTACTTAAAGCCTTTTCACTTAACGTCGGATTACTGCTTTCCATACCTGCTGCCCTCCAGTTGTATTAGATGCTGCTTAATTATAGATTCCTGCCATGCGCACCGCAATTTGCAGGATGATATTCGTATATAAACCTGCCATCAGGTCATCAAGCATAATGCCCCAACCGCCAGGCAAGCTTTCCAACTTATTGATAGGGTATATTTTAAACATATCAAAGGCCCGAAACAAGAAAAATCCGCCAATCATCACGGCCGGCGTTAAAGGCAAGAACGCCAAGGCTATCATAATGCCCGCTACTTCATCAATCACCACAATACCAGGGTCTTTTTGCTTGGACTGTTTCTCAATTTTGTCCGCACTGATAATCCCTAAGATAATCGCTAATACCAACACAACGCCATACCAAAATGGGTACGCAGCCAAGGCAAAAGCAACCCCAACCCCTGCTGCCGTTGCAGCCGTTCCTGGAGCTACGGGAAAATACCCAATGCCAAGGAAAGTAGCGATAAACTTGTGCAAAAATAACATAATTATATTTTCTTTAAAGACCTAAAATAAGAAGCTCCAGACACGACGGTAATCAATACAGATGCCAACATTAATGCATTGATTACGCCCTGCCATAATTTTTGATAGGCATAAAACCATGACGCACTAATACTGCTTTGTTCAGCCACCAAATACAATAAAATAAGACTGATAGCCACAATCTGCACCACCGTCTTAATCTTACCGGCCTTTTCTGCTGCCAAAACCTGGCCTTTACGCATGGCATCCAAACGGGACGCAGTGACGATCACCTCACGCAAAGCAATGACAATCACCATCCACCATTGCACCATGCCGATATTAGCCATCACCGCAAAAACAGCCAGGATTAATACCTTATCAGCAATGGGATCCATGATCTTGCCAAAATCTGAAACCAGCCCCATCCGTTTAGCCAAATACCCGTCATAAAAATCAGTAATGGACGCAACGGCAAATACAATCACCGCCGCTATATTGGCCCACAAGGCATTCTGGTTTAACAACCCCACCATAATGCCGGCAAAAGCAATCCGGGATAACGTTAATATATTAGGTAAATTCATCATAGCGCTACACCTGAGAGATCATATTCATAGGCATCAGTTATCTTGGCATCCACAAAATCACCGGGCTTTAAATTATTGGCTGAACGCACATAGACAACCCCATCAACATCCGGCGCATCATATTCACTGCGGCCGATATAGGTATCTGTAGAGTCCTTTTCTTTTTCTTCAATCAACACACGTAAGGTACGCCCTACAAAAGCTTGCTGGATTTCTTTTGAAATCTCCCGCTGGTCACGCATCAGGATATCCATACGCTGGCGCCGCAATTTCTCTGGCACATGACCATCCATTGTTGCCGCCAAGGTCTGGTCTTCCTTGGAATACACAAAAACCCCGACCCGCTCAAAACGGTTTCCCTTTACAAAGGCACGCAACTCATCAAAATCAGCTGTTGTCTCACCGGGCAAACCCACAATAAAGGTGGTGCGCAAAAACGCCTGCGGCATGGCCTTACGCATCTTGGCAATTAACTCGATGGTTCCCTGAGTCGTAATATTACGATTCTGCTCTTTTAAAATATGATCACTCACATGCTGTAAGGGCATATCAATATATTTGCAAATCTTAGGTTCAGACGCCATCACCTCTATCAACTCATCGGTAACATGGGCAGGGAAGGCATAAAGCAGGCGAATCCACTGCACATTCTTGCAAACCTTGACCAATTCTTTTAACAAACGCGCCAAAGACTTCTGACGGTAAATGTCCATGCCATAGGCGGTGATGTCTTGTCCGATAATGTTAATCTCTTTAACACCCTTAGCATCGAGCTCAGCCACTTCCTTGACCACCGACTCAATGCTGCGCGAGGTGAATTTACCTTTAATCTTAGGGATGGCACAAAATGAACAGGCATTAAAACAACTTTCGCAAATCTTCACATAGGCAAAATACGATGGGGTCAATTGCATCTGCGTGGGATTACCTTCCTTGGCTAAGGTCGGCGTCCCTACAAAGGCATCCACTTCAGGAAAATCCTTCACCAAATCCTTACCGTAGCGCTGCGCCAAACAACCCGCCACAATCACCTTCTTAATCTTGCCTTGCTTTTTTAATTCAATTAAATCCAAGATAGTATCAATCGATTCCTTGCGGGCATCTTCAATAAAAGAACACGTGTTCACAATCACCGTTTGCGCCTGATCCGCCTCAACAATGCGGTGGCCGTTCTTTTTTAAACGGCCCAGCATCAGTTGCGCGTCCACCAAATTACGGGCGCACCCTAAATTAATAACGCCGACCTTCTGGCCGGCGCTCAAGCGCTCTTGTTGAAAATCCTGCGTCGTCTTCATTATTTATTAACCGTCAAACCTTCCTTAGTGATACGCACCTTACGCGCCCGACGCTGATCACTGCCCAAAGCCCCCAGGTGAGAACCATTAACTTCCAAATCCAATTCATTAATATTCTTGCCCGACAACAGGATCTCGCGGTCCGCATCCCAAGACTCAACTGTCCCCTTCTTCATCGTCATCTGAAAAACAACCTTGCCATCCGCCTTAACCTGAATAGCACTATCCTTAACCGCGCGCACCACCAACCTTACCTTATGATCAGAACTCTCGGCCTTTATTTCACTGGACTGCTGCCCACCTACAGGAACAACAACTGCTGGTAAAGGCGCCTTTTCTTGTTTCTTGATAGGAAGCTTCTTCTCTACCTTAACAGGCGACCCTGCCCTTGGCTTTTCTTTTAACTTAGATTGAATCCCTTGAATCATGCAACCCGCCATACGCACACATAAAAAAAGCACCGCAAGCACTGCCACAAATTTTAATATATTAAAAAAATTCTTTGCCGTTAATACTGTCGACAACCATTCCTGCGCCTGTTCCTTGGCATAATTAGGAGATTGTTTAGCCTTAAGTGATTTCTTGGGGCTCGCAATAGGTGCCGATACGCCTAACTCTTTCTTGGCAGCAGGCCCTAACCCATAAGACCCTTGGACTTCTTTCACATCTAACCCTAGAAATTCAGCATAAATCTTGATAAACCCACGGTAATAAAAAGGCGTCATGGACCGCACGGTATAACCTTCTTCAATAGCCTTAAGCACATCCAGCGGCACCTTTGTCGCTTCGTGGACAATATCCAAGGTTAAGCCTTTTGCTTCACGGGCCTGTTTTAAGACTGACTGATTAGGGTTGCTGTTCGCCGCTGACATCCGTTGCTTTCACTCCCATATTGTCGATAATCCACTTCTCACGATCAACCAAGATATCACGCGCCTTGCTGCCGGCATAAGGCCCAACGATGCCACGCTGTTCCATCATATCTATTAAACGCGCCGCGCGTGAATAACCAAGCCGTAAACGGCGCTGTAAAATCGTCACCGATGCTTGATTGGTTTCAACCACCACGCGCACCGCTTCATCATACATGTCATCTTGTTCTTCCGAACCGCCAGCCCCCGCCACCGGCTGAGGCTTTAACACCGCATCATTATACTCCGGAGTTCCCTGTTTCTTAATAAAATCTATTACCGTACTGATTTCCTCATCCGACACAAAACAACATTGGCCACGGGTGGGCTTAGGATCACCAGTCTTCATAAAAAGCAAATCACCCTTACCTAACAGACTCTCGGCACCATTATTATCCAGCACCGTACGTGAATCAACCTTGGAGGCCACCTTAAATGAAATACGTGAAGAAAAATTCGCCTTAATGACCCCAGTAATAACATCCACCGACGGACGCTGGGTAGCCAAGATTAAATGAATGCCCGCGGCACGGGCTAATTGCGCGATACGGGCAATGGCCCCTTCCACACTTTTAGCAGAGACCTGCATTAAATCAGCCAACTCATCAACCACCACCACGATATAAGGCATTTCCAATCCCTTAGCATGGAAACCTTTAATATTACGCACACCTTCCTTATTAAACTGCTTATAACGCGCCTCCATCTCACCCACCACCCAATTAAGGGCAGGTGTGGCTTTCTTCGCGTCCGTAATAACCGGGCAAATTAAATGCGGCAGGTCATTATAAGGAACTAACTCCACCATCTTAGGGTCAATCATAATAAACTTGACTTCCGACGGTGAAGCGTTAAATAAAATAGACATGATCAAACTGTTCAAGCACACCGTCTTACCAGAACCGGTGGTACCGGCCACCAACAAATGGGGCATTTCTGCTAAGTCCGCCAATAACGGCTTGCCGGAGGAATCCTTACCTAAGGATAACATTAATTTTGAATTCTTGGCTGCCCCTTGGGCCAACACATCCTTTAAGAACACCGCTGCTGAGGAACCATTGGGCACTTCAATCCCAACACGGTTCTTACCGGGAATGGGCGCTAAAATACGTACGGCTGAAGCTGAGAGCGACAACGCCAGGTCATCGCTAAGGGAAGAAATACTTTGAATCTTCACCCCCGGTGCTGGCTGTAACTCAAAACGGGTAATCACCGGGCCACGCTCAATATGCACCACCTTCACATTAACCCCGAAATCAGCCAGAGTCTCTTCCAAAATCTTCGCCCTCTCCTTCAAAATACCTTCAATATCTTCATCCACCACCTTAGGCGCATCCTTTAACAAGTCCAAGGACGGTAAATGGTATTGGCCAATCACCTTAGGCTTTAGGCTCTCGACTGGCTTAGGTGTTTCCTTGGCCTGGATAATATGAATATTAGGACCTGGACCGCTTACAGCCGACGCTGGCGGCTTAACAGCAGCTACAGGCACTTTTAAAGGCTTGTCCTCATCTTCTTCAGCAAAATCATCATCCTCTTCCTCTAACATCTTCTGTTCCTTAGACGGCTTAGCCGCTGGCTTAAGGATCGGTTTAACTGCTGCCACGCCAGCCACCGCCTTTACAGGCATTTTCACACCACTAACAGCCCTCTTAAAGGCATTCACCGCCGTCTGTCCTAACCAAACCACAAAAGGAGAAACTAAGAATTCACCTGTAATCACCAAGGCCAAGGCGCCTAACATAAATAAGATGATATAAGCCCCTAGAGGAGAAACATACTGCGTTAAGAAATCAGCAAAGACCATGCCGATAACCCCCGCACGGTTAAACCGCTGCATATCGCTGTCAGGGCCAGTTAGGCTAAGCAAGGAAGAGGCAACAATAAATAAGGTAATTAAACTTAAAAGTTTGGCGAAATTAAAATAAATCTCGCGGGAGGTAAATTTATTCCACGACCAGAATAAACCAATCACTACGAGGAAATAAGCGCTCAAGCCTACCACAAAAAAAAGAATGCCGGCACTGTATGCGCCGGCAATCCCGATCCAATTTTGAGCATGTAAATTGGGTTTTGACGTATACCAACTTAAGTCATTCCCCGTGAAGGAAACTAAGCTCGCTAGCAAGATCAGGCTAAATGCCAGAATGACAATGCCCTTAATCTCATTGATGTGTTCTAGCTTCATAGTTATTT
>CAYNTZ010000060.1:0-11210 GCA_964400365.1 uncultured Planctomycetales bacterium
GGGCGCGGATTGAAATAATGGATGGTTACCATTAAAAGGTACCACCCCATCAACGCATAAATAAGCAACTTTACCGTCTTCATTATTAATGATGGCATCCACCGGTACCATGCACGTGGCCGTGGACAACCTCTTCAGGGGTAGCGATGCGCTTATCAACAATTTCAACTGCAAAGGTCAAGGCTTGACCAGCTAAAGGATGATTACCATCCAAGGTCACCTGATCACCTTCAATAGTAACAACAGTAACGGGGAAAAAATTCTCACCTTCACCTACTTCAAACATATCACCCACCTTAATATCTTGGGTTGGCAATTTTGAACGTTCCACCTTATAAATCAATTGGCTGTTATATTCGCCGTAGGCTTCCTTAGGCTGAATGGTCACCGTCTTCTTGTCAGCCTTTTCCATAGCCACCAGCTCACCTTCAAGGCCAGGAATGATTTGGCCAACACCGGTCATAAATATTAACGGATGTCCCTCTTGGGAAGCATCGATGGTTTTGCCGTCTTTATCTGTTAGGGTGTAATGAAATGAAATCACTTGTTTGACCATGAATCGCCTTTCGTTTGCCGATTAAAAAGATTTCGAATTATACCCGTTTAGCAAAAATAATCAAAATAAATTAAAGCATCAATGCAAAAGCGGTATTGGTAAATGGTACGAATGCCTTTAGATGTCCCCTTACAATCTTCAATGTTTACTTCTAATATTTAGAGAAGATTGTACGGGCATCTCTTGGCTGAGTAGCATTTACCAATACCGCTTTACACTGTGTAAAATAATAATTACTTTGCTACCGGCGCACCACCCATGGGGCACATTTTACCAGCGGCCATAGAACAATCCTTGCTTGCGGCTGGGCACTTCTTGCCAAAAGCAACGCCTGCGGCAAATATTAAGACGCCGATCAAGACAGCAACAATCAGCTTCTTTGTGCCGCAGCAACCTTGTCCCTTATCCTTACCTTCTGTGGAACAGCATTGATCTCCCATACATCCTCCTTGATTGATGATTATTTTTGATAAATGTGCACGTCGCGCTGAGGGTATGGAATACTGATGCCCTGGGCACGGAACTGGTCTAAGATCTGATTATTAATGTCAAATTTAACATCCACATACTTAGCCTGCGGCACCCAAACAAAAGCTTGCAGGTTAATCGATGAGTCAGCAAATTCCTTAATACCCAGCTTATACAACTCGGCGTTAGGAATATGCTTTTCAGTCTTAATGATATGTTCGATGATAGCTAGTGCTTTTCTAATATCACTCTCGTAGGAAACCCCCACATTAATCTCCAACTTGCGGTATTCAGCAAAATTCTTAATCACCTCGCCAATAATATGCTTATTAGGTATAACAATCTTACTGCCGTCAATGCCGGCTAATTCCGTACGCGGCAAGGTGATATCTAAGACTTCACCTTGATAACCAGCCACTTCAATAATATCACCGACTTTAAACGGCTTGGTAAATACCAAGGTCGCCCCGGCCGCATAGTTAGATAAGGGCCCTTGCAACGCTAACCCAATACCCACACCCGCCACTGACAAACCTGCGATTAAAGGCGCGATTTGAACACCGACGGCAGAAAGCGCAAAAAGAATGCCCATGGCCAAGATAATAATGCGCACTGTCTGCAGGATAAATTTTTCGATGGTAATATCCAGCTTTTTATCTGCCAAGGAGCGCTGAACAAGCTTAACCACAAAGCGCGACAACACCCAAGCGGAAAATAAAATACATCCTGCCCCCAGGAACTGAAATGAAAACCTGACTAAATTTTCAGCCGCAAAATTAGTGATGCTCTGAATAAGTGAACCCACCGTTACATCTTGCTGCATACTAGCCCCCTTTTAAACTAATAAATAATTATTCGGCCTTGAAAACACTGCCTGCACCACGGAAATATTACGCTGGGCAAAGGCCGCTTCACAATAAGAAAGGTAATAATTCCATTTCCGCACGAAGACTTCATCAAAACCGATTGATTTTACCTGCGCCTTATTACGGTTAAATTCTTCCCGCCACAGCCGTAAGGTACGCGCATACGAGAATGAAATGTCTTCATAATCAAATAAACACAGAATGCCTGTCTTGGCAATAGCCCGCTGAATCTCATGCATGCAAGGCAAAAGACTCCCTGGAAAGATATGCTTCTGGATAAAATCCACGTTGGTACGAAAACTCTCGTAGCGGTGATCAGGACACAAGATCATTTGTAGGCCAACCACCCCATCACGCTTTAACAAATGATGAATCTGCTTAAAATACACCGGCAGAAATTTATGCCCCACCGCCTCAATCATTTCAATCGAAATAATCTTATCAAATTTCCCTTCCAGGTGACGATAATCCACAAACTGTATATCTATTTTATCACCCAATCCCTCTTTCTCAACCAATTCCTTACAATGAGCATACTGTTCCTTCGAAATAGTAATTCCCGTCACCCGACAACCATAATGACGGGCTGCATGCATGGCAAAACCACCCCAACCACAGCCAATTTCCAAAACATGATCGGTTGGTTTTAATCTTAATTTACGGCACCATATATCAAATTTAGCCACCTGCCCCTGATGCAAGGTTTGCTTCTCATCAGTAAAATAAGCCGACGAATACGCCATGGATGAATCAAGGAAGGTCTGAAAGAAATCATTGCCTAAATCATAATGGGCAGAAATATTCTTACGGCTACCCACTAAAGAATTATCCCGCAACTGATGAGCAATGGTATTAAAAATCCGAAACCAATTCACCTGGGTATTGCGCGGCGCATCCGCCATCAGGGTGGGGTGATGCTCCACATTCAAGATCATCCACTCAATGACCTTGGTTAAATCCGGCGTATCCCAATCCCCAGCCACATAACCTTCACCAAAACCAACATCACCATAAAGCACGCACTTCCTAAAGAAATCATGACGGCGAATCTGGATCTGGGCAGTAATGCCATCCGGCTCTAGCCCATAATGACGCGACGTGCCATCCGGCCAAATCATGGTCAATTGCCCTAAACGCAAGGGCTTAAAAACCCCATCGATAATCTTTTCACACAAGGTCATCTTACCTTTGTTGCCACTCACGAAAAACCTCCCTCTGCAAATCTGGATTCTCTTCCTTGGGGTGATGCTTGATCTTTTTTACAAAATGTAGGATGGCTGCATGCCAATGGATCAAGAATATCACCTTTAAGGTCACTAACGGATAAATACATGTATAAAGCAATAAATTGCCCGTTGTCAATGCGCGCTGTTTCCCCTTCATTGACGTGTATAAATATGCCGCCCCCTTGCGCGCCACATCAATATTGATCTGCAAATGGGCATCTGGAATCCTAAGGCTGTAATTTAATTCATCATCCAGGTCAGTAAAAGGTGAAATGTAATAATACTTGCCCTGCGCGTCTGTGAAATGCTCTTCCCGACGCTTATCGGGACCTAGAAAAAAATATTTCAATTCACCAAAAGTATTGCCTATTTCAACAACAACACAAAGAGGCTTATTTGACGCATCAAAACAATAATAAAAAGAAACAGGATTAAAAATATAACCGAAACTGCGCACATTGGTCAATAACTTTACCCGGGCCACCTGATCGCCAATGCCCTTCTTCTTAAGATAGGTATAAATATTGTCCTTAACCGACGTAGCCCCAAGGTTCACATGGTCATCATCACGAAAATTATAGGCCTTTGCCTGATTATAACCTAAAAGCCACGAATACTTGCCTAGATGGGGCAGTTCATCTAAATCAATATAAAACATGAAGACCTGATGCACAAAGCGGTAACGCTTTGGGTGATGACGGTCATGCATGATGGAAATTTCATACAGGCAAGATTCCACTTAAAAGCATACCTCCCCATCAGCAACGGCACGCGCCGCGTCTAACCCGGACATTAAACCATCTTCATGAAAACCATAACGGAAATAAGCACCGGCAAAATACGTTACCCCATTTTCATTAAGCCTTGGTAAATGCGGCTGAGCCTTCTGCCCTTCGACAGTATATAGGGGATGCTCATAATTCTTCTCCCATAAGATCTTTTTAGGGTCAACCTTGCCCGGATCATTGATGGAAATAAAATAATTTTTCTTCTGCGATACCCCCTGCAGGCTGTTCATCCAATAAATAGTGCTAGTGGCAAGTTTCCCTCCCACCTCTTCAATACGGTAATTCCAAGACGACCAAACGGTCTTTAATTTTGGCATTACTGATTCATCTGTGTGCAGGGTGCCTTTATTGATCCCATACCCAAATGGCCGCAACAGCGATTGCTCCAAGTCGGTGGCATCCGCCAATAATTCCAAGGCTTGCGGGGCATGGCAGGCAATAATCACCTTATCATAGGCAATGGTTTGACCGGTTGAATCGGTTACCAGAGCCTTGCCGCCTTGACGGACAATCTTAACCGCCCCACGGCTAATCCAAACCTTATTAGGAAATAAATTTAAAATCTTATCACGGTAATTACGACTGCCCCCTACACAGGTGCGCCATTGCAATTGGCCGCCTAAATTAAGGAAGCAATGATTGCGGAAAAAACGCACCAAGGTGGCTGCTGGAAAACCCAGCATTTCATCTGGTGGGGTTGACCACACCGCTGAGCTCATCGGGATTAAAAACTTGTAAAGAAAATCGTCGCTATAGCCCTTCTCACGAATATACCACGACAAGGAATAGGCTGCGTAAGCTGGATTATCCAAGACCTCGCCAGATTCTTTATTAAAACGATCAATTTCCAAGAGCATCTTGATATAGCTGTAATTCAATAAATTTCGCCGCTGGGCAAAAAGCCCGTTTAGGCCGGTGCCGCAATATTCCAAACGTGTCGGAACATGCTGAACACTAAAGGACATTGAGGTAGGTTTTGACTCAACGCCCAACTCTTTAAATAAACGCATCAACAATGGATAGGTGGTCTCGTTATAGACCATGAAGGCAGAATCAATATAGATAGGCGTGCCATCTTCGTCGATGGTCAAGGTATTGGTATGCCCGCCGGCATAATTCTCTTTTTCGTAGAAAGTGATATCAAATTTACCGCGCAGGAAATACCCTGCGCTTAAACCTGCGATCCCCGTCCCTATAATGGCCAGTTTTTGCATATTATCTCTTATTAAATCGGTAATGGCTAACGATCCACTCATTGCCTTGACTGTAATTCCATAGCTCAGCGCAGGACATGTAGAAGACGCGCCAGTAATTCCACCATTTCACCGCATCCTTAACACCATAGGTATTCTTTAAAATTGGCATAATATCTTCTTTGTGCGCATCCATATTCTGCAGCCAATACTCCGCGGTCTTGCCGTAATGGGTGCCGTTAACCCGCCAATGTTCTTCTAACTTTAAATGATCCTGGAAATAAAGCATCAAATGATCTGACGGCATAATCCCGCCAGTAAAAAAATGACGGCCGATAAAATCGCTTTCATCTTGAGCATCATACAAATAACCGTATTCACGGTGAGTAAAGATATGGATAAATAATTTGCCGTCTGCTTTTAAAAAGGACGCCACCTTGGCCAAGAGGGCTTTCCAATTGCGCATATGCTCAAACATTTCCACCGACACCACCCTGTCAAAATGCTCATGGGTCGTAAATTCATTCATGTCGCAGGTGATAATGGTTAGATTCTTCAATCCCCGCTGTTGGGCCATATCATCAATGAAGGCCTTCTGTGTTTTAGAATTAGAAACACCGGTAATCTTGGCATGTGGAAAACGGGAGGCCATAAACAAAGATAACGAGCCCCACCCACAACCAAGTTCTAAGATATGCTGGCCGTCAGCTAAATCCGCGCGCTCACAGGTGATGGCTAACATATCATCTTCAGCCTTGTCCAACGTTTCATTGCCGTTACGGAAATAGCATGAGCTATACTTAAGATTCTTTCCCAAACAATATTGGAAGAAGGCGGTGGGCAATTCATAATGCTGTTCGTTAGCTTCCTTAGTATGCACAGCAATGGGGGCGGACTGCATATGATGCACCAACTTCATCAAACGGGCATAGCCTGCCTCGATGCCATCCTTAGCCTCATCAGCAAGCTTCTGCGCTAATAAACGGCGCATGCCCCAACGGATGCTGCTATCTGGCAATAAACCACGTTCTAATAAACCTGTGGATAATGGCACTAGAAATTTCATATCTTCCTTTTCGGTAAAGGGATAAACATACTTGTCGTGGCTTGATACCGGCGGTATTCTTCCCCGCGATTCTTTAATGACTGCGCTTCAGCCAAGGGCACACCGCTAACATGCATCAAGAAATAATACATCAGGACAGGCGCTACCCAAGCCACCCAACCCATGGGTGAGGCAAGGGCAAAAACGGCATAGGCCGCCCACATCAACCATTCAAAAAAATAATTAGGGTGCCGTGAATAATGCCATAAACCCATCTGGCAGGTCTTACCTTTATTAGCCTCATCAGCCTTAAATTGCTTTAATTGAGCATCTGCCAGAGATTCACCCGCAAAACCGATAACCCATAATACTAAAGCAATAATCTCCAAGGCATGCAAGGCAGGCGTTGGATTCAGCATGCTAGGCACCCACACGACGGATAATACCACATCTAAAAAAGCCTGGAATTGAAAAAAGAAAAAAAACTTCACATGCTGATTCGTTTTCCAATCAGCCCGAATCTTGGCATACCGCCTGTCTTCGGCAGGATCTTCCATCATCCTTTTAAGCAGCATTAGACTTAACCTCATCGACCACGCTAACACTAAAACAAAAAGGATGAGCTTCCTGCACCACCAGCCTGGAAACAGGTAAAGGTATATACCCCCCACCATCATCAGGCCTATGGCCCAGCCGATATCTACCCACGAGGCATTCTGCGTCTTAAGCTGCGCCAGCCATAACAACAGCATCAATACAGACGCCACCCCCCAAGCAAGCAAAACCACCGGCAAGATATAAATAAAGGTATCCATCAATTAATTACGCCGCAACAATACCGCTTGGACGCCTTCACCTTCTTTTAAAGTTGCTATTTGCAAAAATACATAGAACGCGGTGGCAATGCTGCCCAAACAAATAAAAGCCGCAATCCATAATAAAGAACGCAGCCATTGGGCCTCCTTATAAATCACCCATAAAGACAATATAGCGATATTAAAATAAAAATCAACCAGGGTGGTCCAAAACCATGGCTCATCAAGCACGGCTTGGGGCAAGTTAAACATATCGCTTTTCATCGACGTTATAATAACTAAATAAATCATAACCAATGATAAGCTTAAGAAAAACCACTTTAATAATTTCATCACACCCTCCATTAACGGGTTTTTAAACCCAATACCTGCGCTTTAATAATATGATCAATGGGCTTAGGGCCTATCCAAGTACCAAAAATAGCCTTAGCAAATAATTCCCCCTCAATCACACCACGCTCTTTGCCATTATGCACAAAGGCGGTACCAACGCCGGGCTCATAATCAAGCACCAATTCATCACCCTTGCTGATATCCGGAAATAACTCCCCCATGCGCTTAAACAAGGGCTTAACTTGTTCAAATTCCGCCGCTGTTAAATTAGGGCGCATATTGTTAGCTGTATATTTAGCAAATTCATGGCTAGGAATCTTAACATAAAACTTAACTGATAAATACTTAGGCTGATCCCCAGACAATGCTTGGGCCACTTCACAATCAGGCTTTAAATAAAGCCCTGCAATAAAAACCCTTAGCATAAAAATGGTCTTTACCCCCACCCCGCGCAAGGATAAAGCCATCGGCCTTTTCTGCCCTTGCACCATATGATGCAACGGAGCAGATGGCTCAAACTCATTGCCTTTAAGCCGCCAAGGGCCGCAACCTGCGGTCGATACCGATAACAATAATAAAAATATTAACTTATTTTTCATAATCTCTAATTGTAATCAGCTTTTGAATATCAATCAATCTGTTTATTGTATTAGCAAAAAACAGCTCTTCGGCAATATTGACTAAGCCGCCCGCTTCCCCTATGATGATGCCATGCCTTTGTTGCGAAAAATCATCTTTTACCTTTTTTGCGCCATTTACCTGATCCTCTGCCCCTTGCTGGTCTTGCGCATGCTGGGCTTTGTCATCTCACCATCAACATATCGGCTGGTTAAAACCGGCTTGGTTTATATCAGCACTAACCCGCCAGGCGCCAACGTCTTTGTTAATGGGCGGTTAGCGCATGAACGAACACCAACAGTGATTAGGGATCTTGTTCCAGGCCAACATTTCTTACGCATCGAAAAAGACGGACATCTTGATTGGGCCCAAAATATCACCATCGCACCTAACAAGGCAACGGTTCTTGACAATATCCTGCTAACACCACAGATATCAATCACCCATGATATTTAATTATTCAAAAGAAAACCTCAGCCCACAAGAAAGCCAGCGCCAACGCTTATTTGAAATCATTCCCGGCGCAAGCTCTTGGTTTGCCCTGATTACCTTGGTCTTGTTATCTATCCTATTCCCGTATACAGCCGCCATTATCATCACGGCCTTTTACTTAGCTTGGTTCATGCGTTTAGTTTATATGACTATCTTTCTCGTCCTGTCCTATCTGCGCTTAGACATTGAACGCCCTACCGACTGGATGGCGCGGGTTCATGGCATTGACCAGCTAACAACCTATTTACAAGAATTGCGCGCCAAACCTAAAGCCGCTACCTGGCGCAAACAATATGGTGATTCAATCCACTTACATGAAATCCAGCAGCTGCACGACAGCAAGCTATTACCGCCGCTCGCTAAAGACATCTACCATTTAGTTATTTTCCCCGTCATTAAAGAAGGGGTTGACATTATTGAACCCGCCCTTGCCGCCGTCCGCTACCAATTGTTTCCTTGCAAACAAATCGTGGTTATTTTTGCCTTGGAAGACCGTGCGGAAGACCGCATTAAAGAGGGGGTCAACAATGTTTGCGCTAAGTATAAGGTCAACTTCCTAGACTGCTTTGCCGTACTTCATCCCGGTGACATACCCGGTGAAGCCAGGGTGAAAGGCGCTAATGTGACCTATGCCGCTAAGGCCGCACGAGAATATTTTGAAAAACTTAACATCAAGCCGGAACAAATCATCTGCTCCTGTTTTGATTCAGACACCGTCGTGGAAGAAAATTACTTCACCTGCTTGACCTATCAATTCATGGTTACACCTAACCGCCTGCGGGCTAGCTTCCAACCGGTACCGCTTTATCATAATAATATTTGGCATGTGCCTGGCTTTGCCCGGGTGATTGAATCCGGCTCATCCTTCTGTCAACTGATTGAAGCTACCAATCCAGAGAAACTAGTCACCTTCTCCAGCCATAGTATGAGTTTTAAAGCCTTAGTTGACGTTGATTACTGGCCGGTAGACATGATTTCAGATGATTCAGCTATTTTTTGGAAATGCTATATCCATTATGATGGCCAATATAACGTCATCCCCATCTATGTGACCTTATCCATGGATGTGGTCAGTGCAGATAATTGGTGGCAAACCGCCAAAAATGCCTATAAACAAAAACGCCGCTGGGCCTGGGGAGTTGAAAACTTTCCCTTGGTGATGAGGGCCTTCCTGCATGCGGATAATATTCCCCTATGGGACAGGTTCCGCCATGGGTTTAAATTATTTGAAGGCCATTTTTCCTGGGCCACCTGGGGCTTTATCCTCTCCCTGATCGGCCCCCTGCCCATCTTCTTTGCTAAAAATGAATTTGCCGCTTCAGTGGTTTATTACAATGTCCCCGATATTGCCGGAACTATCTTTAACCTGGGCTTTCTCTGCCTTATTGTCTCCATCCTTTTAAGTATCGCACTTCTGCCTAAAACCCAACTGCGGTACGGCTGGATTAAAAAAGCCATCTTTGCTCTTGAATGGTTATTGCTTCCTGTGATCGTTGTTTTCTTAAGTGCCATGCCTGCCCTCGACGCACAAACTCGCCTCATGCGTGGCCGTTACTTGGAGTTTTGGGTGACGGATAAGAAACGTAAGTAAGAATCGTCTTCTTTAATAATGCCTTCCTGTAAAACAAAGACACGTTTGGAAAGACGCATCACATCGGCGACGTCATGAGTGACCATAATGGTGGGGATATTAAAACGCGCATGGATCTTTAGAACTTCATCTTGCAAGCCATAGCGCATAGGCAGGTCTAGTGCTGAAAAAGGTTCATCAAGGAGCAAAATCTTAGGCCGGCGGATTAAGGCCCTGACCAAGGCCGCCCGCTGCTTCTGCCCCCCGGAAAGCAGCTGCGGTTTAAAATTTTGGATTTCTTTTAATCCCGCGATCCCTAAGAATTCTTCGACAAGTTTGGCATCTTGGCCATTATCTAAGGCGAATTGCAAATTCTCCCGCAGGGTCATGTGGGGAAACAGGTTATACTCCTGAAATACAAATCCCACCGAACGCTTTTGCGGCGGCAAGTTAATCTTAGAGGCACTGTCAAACCACACTTGACCATCCACCGCAATAAAACCTTCCTGAGGATCGGTGAGGCCAGCTAAGATCCTTAAAATCGTAGTTTTGCCACAGCCCGAAGCGCCAAACAGCGACGTAAACTCCCCTGTCTTTAAGGATAGGTTAATATCCAATTCCAAGGGGCCGTTACCGGTGGTTATCTTCTTCTTAAATCTAGCTTCAATCATTAAAATATCCTGATCCGCCGGTTAAATAAATAGAATAGAAATAAAATAGTAAAGGATGCCACCACCATAATCACCGAATAAAAATTAGCCGACGCGAAATTAAGCGCTTCCACTTCTTCAAAAATCGCCATAGATACCAGCCTAGTCTTGTCCGGAATATTCCCACCGATCATCAACACCACTCCAAATTCACCAACGGTATGAATAAAAGACATAACCACGCCTGTTAATAAGGCCGGCTTAATATTAGGCAGGAGCACTTTAAACAAAATTTCTCGGCGTGATTTTCCCAGCGTATAGGCGGCCTCAATGAGTGCTATTGGCACTGATTCAAAACCCACCTTGATGGGATTGACCATAAAAGGCAGGCTAAATATTACTGAACCGACAACCAATCCTGCAAAGGTAAAAACCAAACGCAGGTCAAAATGATTATGCAAGAAAGCACCCACCATGGAAGCGGGGCCTAAGAAGAACAATAAATAAAAACCTAATACTGTCGGCGGCAAAACCAAGGGCATGGTAACAAGAGCCTCCACTACATACCGCAGACGGGTCTTTGAAAAAAC
>CAYNTZ010000061.1:0-10941 GCA_964400365.1 uncultured Planctomycetales bacterium
GTGAACATGAATTTGAAATTTTTGCTTGGGCGAAAAGAGAATTTACAACAGATAAAATTAACCGTTTGTTAGGGCAAACACCCCGGGTTTCTAAAGAGATGATTTCTTTAGATGAAATTACAGCGCAAAGAGTCAAGCGCGCTCGCCTTAAAGTTATTGGTGATGCGTTAAATGCTGTTAGGACAAGTGTTGGCTTAACGCATGTAGAGGGTTCAAGAGCGATGGTTGCTAATAGTGCTGCGATGAATTCCAAACAGCCCATCGATGGTATTTCTCGCAACACGTTCTTAAAGCAAGTGATGTTTGCGAAGGGCGGTCTGATGGCCTTGCCTTCAATGCTGAAAGCAGCGCAAGTTGATCCAAGGAAACCTGTTGTTTGGAATTATTTAAATAACGCTCCGGCAACCACCAATCTTATGGAAGAAGGTGTTTTGGGTGTAGCATTCGAACATACACTTAAGACCACAAGCGTATTTTTAGGTCAATGCTTGGCGCTTGTTTTTATAGGTAAGGATGGCCGGTTAGCATTAGCCCACATGGTGGCAGGTCAAAGCAGGACTGATAAGGTTGGTGGAAAAGAATTAATTTTAGGCCAAGAATTTACGGCTAGCGATATTAAGCGTCAAGTTGATGTTGTGGCTTATCAATTAAAGGAAAAGTTAGGGTTTGAACCTTCAGAAATTCAAATGTTCAGGGCCAGCGGAGAAAGTGCTCCGGTCAGTGATTTCCATGCTACGATTATCAGGAATTTGAAAACACATTTTGCGGTGGATGTTATTAAGCCTTTACGCAGCGCTCCTGTCATGGAAATGGCACTAGTTTTTATTCCGCAGGGCAATGGGGTATGGCATGGCGAATTACGCAATACAAGCGGTAACACACAATATGTTTATGAAATTAAAGATGGCAAATTAGATAAGTTGGCTAAGCAGGAAACTGCGTCAGCTCCTGGGACAGCAGTGGCGCTTGCTGTTGCAGGAACAACGGCTGCAGGTATTGTTGCTTGGAAGCTCTCCAAAGTAAATGCGGCTCAAACGAGCACAACGGCAAAAACATCCCGTCGTGATTTCTTTAAGACAACTGGCCTTAGCTTAAGTGCAATTTTAGCAAGTGGCGCATCTTCCGGTGCTGCAACGCAGAGGGAATCATATTTTTCTCAAGAACAATGGGGTGAGTTAAAGAAGGTGTATGAAGCCGCCGAGTGGGCGGCTCATCAGCTTTCTATGGTTGGGCCGGTTAATAAGCAAGCGATTAAAGAGCAGTTATTAATTACATGGATCCTTGAAACCAAAGGAAACCCGAAGAACCATTGGGTTAAGACAAGGCAAGGTGTTCGTCCACGAGGACCATTTGGTTTAGTGCCATCAACAGTGGAAGACATTTCAAGGCGCGTGCTCAATGGCGAAAGGATTAATAAGGGAAGAAAAACAATTGATAAGGACGAGCAAGTAAGGTTCTCCAATCTCCAGTCGGCAATCACAAACACCACTAATGTACATTTTGCGCAATTCAAGGATTTAGGCACAGAGAATTTGCTCCTGCACCAACAGATAGTTGGTAACTATCGCTTAGGGGCGTTGTATGCGGCATTAAAGTATTGGGATGTTAAGGGGATATCCAGATGGTCGTTGATTGATATGGACAATAAGGGGCAGAATCAATCAGTTTCATTACAGATAATGATGCGGCATTATGGCAAGATTTGGGATAAGAAATATAGTACTGAAGGAAATTTAAGCAGGATGAAAGAAGCCAGCGCTGATATTGCTAACGTTTTACAGGCAGCTCGTCATATTGAGAATGAAAAGTTACATAAGTTGCGCCAATGGTATGCACAGCAAGCACAGATTAAACAACAGCAAGAGCTGTTTGCCCGTCAACATCAAGCACAGATTTTAAAGCAAAAGACGCAACAAGAAGAATTAAGAAAATGGCACGAGTTACAAGCTAGGGCTAAGAAGCAAGAAGAACGGGATGCCCGTAGTCGCGTATTGGGAGAAATTAATGCGCCCCAAGCGGTTGATTCAGGAATATATTTGCCGATCGATTTTAATTATTACACAGAACCCCATGTGTTAACGATTTTAGCTGGTGAAGTAATCATTGTTGGACTTTCTGCGGTATTGTTAAGGAAGTATAAAAAAGATCCTGAATTTGCAAAAGCGGCGGAGAAACTTATTGATGTGAAGATTAGAAGAATGCAACGTTTCACGTTCTTTAGACGAACATTTTCTTTTACAGGTAAGGCGATGGAAAAGACGGGAATCTTGGGCATTGTCAAGACCATGTTGGGGCAGAAAGACGCCGCGATGTCCGCTCGTGACGATAAAGAAGTACGTGTTGATGTGTATTCCTTGGCAGATTTAGATGGATTAAGGCTAGAATTTGAGGAAGATAGGGACGGCTTATCCAAAGGCAAGCGGTCCATGATAGAAGCTTCTCTTGAAGAGATTCAAGTTGTGCGTAATTCAGCTGGTGATGTAGAAATTATTGAGGTGGGAATTAAAGAGCCTGGCGTTAAGGGGAATTTAATTCTTGTGGCAAAGGTTAAGACAGTTAAGGTGCTTTATCAATTATTTGGGGGAGAACAAACAATCGGTTTGGTTAAGGTGGATGATTTAAAAGCCGTTGATAACTTGGAGAAGTTAGGGTTTGCCGCCAATGAGATTGCGATGATTAAAGGTATGGATGGGGTAGAAGGGGTTTCTTCTCTGCCTGCCAAGGAAAAACAGTTGGCTTCTGCTGCTATGCGTGGTGAAGGGTTTATTGGAATGGCTAAGGAAGGCGAAAAGACACGTTCTATCGCTATGAATAGCCGGGCTGTTTGGAACGCCGCAATGAATGTCCCAAGCAATCTCAAAAGCAATGTTGGTTCTTCAGTTAAGTCTTCCGCAATGGTTGTTTCGATGACAAATGAAGATTTACGTGCTAATTATGACGCCGATGATTCAGCAACAGCTACCTTCCGAAAGGGTAAATTCTTTAAGGCTCCAACCGAAGCTAGCGCGATAGCCTTCTTATTGTACGTCATGTTAGGCCGTTCTTGGGGTCCTGATGTGACAGATGAGTTCTTGCGTCAAGCCACCAAGGTTCCCGAGGATGAATATAATCCGTTAGATTTCGAGGCTATTAATGAGGCCTGGGCAGCCATTCAAGGCGTTTTGACTAGCGATGAGTTTGTAGCCCATAAAACAGCGTTACGTCCCAAAGCCGTTGAGATTTTAAAGAATATTAATTATGCCGAAGGCACGACGGAAGACGAAATTGCTCGCCGTCAAGAAATCATGGGTCAATTCTTAGTGATGGTCTTTGGTGATGCAGAGGCCGATGCTATTAAGGCTGAAGCCAGCAGCAACACAGAAAATGCTGCCCAGCCGCAGCCGGGTGTTAATGGCGCGGTGCCTGCGGTTATTGAACGCCGTATGCGCGGTCTAGAACCTCCTCGGCAATTGGTGCCCCAAGCTCCCGCGGTCACAATGCCAATGAATTTAAGCGCCTTGATGGAGGCTGGAAACCCAAGGACGGCAAAGGCTGTAGGATTGGGGAATGCCCGCGTGGATGTTAATAGCCCTGTTAAACAGAATGAAAAAGCGTTTAGCGCGGCGATGAGCGCTGAATTAAAGGCGACCAATGCGGCGGGCAAAGCAATTGCCGAGCGCTTGGTGTCAGGGATGAAGCAGCTTGATGGTAAGCATAAGATACGACGCAGTGATCGAGATATTAAAATTGCAGCCTTAGGCATGCTGCAGACGTATGAAAAGATGTACTTAAACCAATCAGACGTGTCCGAGGTAGTTGTCCCTGAGGTTCTAGAAGCAGCCTTTGATGAGTCAACATTTAGCGACCTAGCTTCCAAGCAGCACGCCAATGCCGTAAGTGCCGCCATTGCCTATCTATTGCTTCAAACCGGCTCCGCCGCCATGACGAGCACGGGAGCCGCATTAAAGCCATTGGTCAAGTTGAATTCCGAAGAACAACGGTTATTGGCCAGCATCGCCTTGCAAGAAGCATTTAATGTTTTGAATGCAGATCTTTTAGCTAACCAAAAACAAGTATTGAATAGAGCAAAACAAAAGCTTCAACAAGAAATGATCATGCATGCCGCCAATGGATTGTCTATTGAGGCTGCTAACGCAAGCGGTAAAACCTTGGTTGAATTTATGACAGCCGTGGTCTATATGATTAATGGCTATCAATCCATGCTCTTGTTAAAAGATGTGACGGATGTGGAGAAATTCAGGGCTGATGCGCCGCAAGAAAAGGACAAGCCGGATTATGTTGGCCATATCCATAAAGACGCCAAGCTTTCCTTTGAAGAATTAGGGCGTAAGGTCTTAAAGAATTTGGATAAAGAATGGGCGGATGATTTCCGGGTTGTTGTCATGGATGATATTGTTAATGAATACGACAAGGTAGCCGAGTCCATGCCTAAAGGCACGCCATTTAGGGAAGAACGCTTGCGTCAGATTAAGCAGGCATTTATCGACACCTTGCTTGACCGTAATGCATTAAAAGTATTCTCCGTCGATAAACGCGGGTTTGCGCCGATTACCTTTGAGGGGCCGGAAGATATTTGGAAAGCTTTAGATGCTTTCCGCGCAGAAGATGCGGTGATTGTGGGCGATGAAATCCATGAATTGGCGTCGTTGAACCACACCTTTATCCGCTCCCTTGAGACCAAGATTGCGGACAGCCCAACCTTGCAGGCCAATACCCGCAAGATCATGGCATGGTTTAATCAGGTTAATATTGCGGGTGAAAAGCCAGGCAAGGGCGCTGAGATTCGGGTGCTTGATGATATTGACCTCTACAAAGAGCTGTCTGGGAATGGAGAAGCTGTTCTTTACTATAATAAGCATGTAGGGGCTAATTCTTCTATTGGCGGCGCTGATCTTTTGGTTTCTCCTGAAGTTTATAGGATTTATGGTGCCGGCACGCCGCAGGAAGAAAATCTCTTGGAAGGTTTGGTGCGCGCCTTAATGGAAGGCCAGGGCGTACGTTTGGCTAAGGGTGTGCGGGAAGGCAATGGTGTTGCAAAAGAAGGATTCTTCCCCGTTAACCAAGTAGGCCGCGTGCAGACGCAGATGAATTTCCACCAATTTGCCTATAAGATTGGGTTAATCCTTGCTGATGCCAATGGCAAGATCTCCGAAGATGCGCTGTGGCAGGAAACGGTCACGGGCGTGACCCAGATTGAAAATGCCATTGCTGAAATTTATGAAGGACAAGCTCAAAAGATTGGTTTTACCGGTACCTTTGGCGCCTTTAAAGAGTTGGCCCAAGAAAAGATTATTACCGGCGGCATTGAGACCGTAGGTGATGTTAGCGACGTTTTGCAGCAAAATGACGTGGTCCGCCTAACTGTTGCCAACGAAGAAGAGGCCATTAAGCAGACGGTTAATCAGGTCCAATCAAAACGTATTAAAGAGGGCAGGCCATATGGTTTCTTGGTGCAAGGCTTATTGGAAGAACGTTTGGATCGCGTTGGCGATGCCTTGGTCAATGCATTTAATAAGCAGGGTGTGAAGACTTTGTCCGTCGACCACACCTGGACAAAACAAGACTTAGAAGACAAGGTTCCAGCGGCTAGGAAAAATGGCGTTGAAGTTATTGTTAGCATTAATGGCCAAGCGAAGAATGAAGTGGTCGATTGGGTGGCACGGTATGCGGGCGAATATGGCCTTATTGTCTTAGGGGTGCCTATTGTATCGACGGGTTTAAGCTTTGAAGGTAACTTGGACAATATTGTTTTAGACGCTGTTTATTGGACGCATAGCAATTTAACCCAGGCCATTAACCGCAACGTGCGGACCAATGGGGCTTCCGGCGAGAAAATCATCATGGTTGCCCAAGATGCCTTAAAGGCCAACATTGGCCATATTAACCATGAAATAACCCTTTTAAAGAAATTCCGCAGCGCTGAATTGTTCCCAGATATTCGTGAGTTTATCGACAGGTTTGATGCGGATAACAACGAATATTTATTAGACTATGTGATCAACTATAACCAATTGCTTCAGCGCCAGCGTGCCATTGAACATACTATCAGCACCTTCTTGCGCAATAGCCGTCATACACATACGATTCAAGGTCTGGCCCATGAATTTAAGGAAGCAAATAATGCGGATGTCTTAAAAACAGTGCGTTCACAATTTGCTTCCGGTGAATTTGACAGCACCCGCCAAACCCTGCATGAAACGCCATTAACCGGCCAAGACCGCTTATTTGAAATGTCACGTTCGTCATGGGAAGGGTATATCGCGCTGCTTAATGCTGTCTTAAAAGATAAGCAAGGCGCACCTCGGGATATCACCGTGCAATTAAAAGATAAGGTTGAAGCGTTAATTAAGCTCGCCCGTCAACGCCTGCATGGTGAGCGCCTGGAACGCGTGGTTGTTAATAAGAAGCTTTTTGAAATCAGGACGCCCCAGGCTATCGACGTAGGAAGTGAAGATTTGGTTAATTTCCATAGGGACTTGTTCCACAGCTTGCGCATAAAGCTTTCGGGCGGTTTGATGCCAGGGTTTATTTCTAATTTTTATGATAGGCCTGAGATGGTTAAGGCGGATAACATTACCATTCAATATGGCATTAGCGAAACGACCCAAGTGCGTCATTTGTTAACAGGCTTAAGTGATGAACAGCTTGAAGTGATGGGCCTTGCGGTTAATGGCCATTTAACCCAGCGCGGGGTATTATTTGTAGGCACGTTAATGCATGTGCGTGCCTTAAATGATGAAGCGTTTGAATTATTGCGTCAAAATACCGGCATAAGCGTGGGATCCCGCGATGAAAAAGCCATTGGCATGACCCGTGCATTGTGGCAAGCCAATTTGATGGATGTTCCAACGGCGTTAGTTATTGCCCGTGCTTATGGCCTATTGCACCAAGCTTATCCTGATTCCCGTAACGTGCCGATTAACTTTACTGAAGCTGGTATTTTATTAGCAACTACGGATAGTATTTATGAATTTGTTTACCGCTTAGGCAGGGAACAATTAGCCGTGCCTGAAACTGCATTGCAGCCTATCAAACAACATATCGACGCTGTTAAGGCGGCCAGGACTGCTATTGAAACAGCGCAACAAGAAATCGCCAAGCTACAAGAAGCTTTTAACCAAGCCAACTCTATTGGCGAGTTATTTAAGCGGACAGCCTTAGCCAAACAAATCCAAGAAGCGCAGGCCAAGCTGCAAACACCGTTGGCACAATATATTGCCGTGAACAATCCAACTAATGAGCAAGTGTTGGTATGGCGTCAGCAAATGAACATATTAGGGATGCCGCAAATGCAGTTCTTAACAGCGCTTGGCCTCAATGCGCAGGTTCTTGCTATCGAGAATGCGCAAGAGGCCGCAAGTTTACTTGGCCTTTTAACAGCACGCATGGGACAAGCATGGGTATCCAAACAGCCCGTCGGGTATTTAGCTGCACTAGCCCGTAATCCGCTAGCGGTTATTGAGGTTTTGGCTAATCAAGAACAAGGTGGGCCGCGTAAACTTGCCTTACAGGAATTAGTAAAATGGATGACCCAACAGGTTACGGTTAATAAGCAAGACCTAATATCATTATTAAATAGTGTTGTGTTAGACGAGAAGCAGCGTAAGGCGCTTAATAAACTGTTTGAAATCAAGGAAGATAATATTGCCTTAGAAAAGGTTCAAGAGGCGTTGGGCAATGAGAACGCGCGGTATGTGCCCTGGCAAATGGGCGGGACAAGCGCGTGGATTATTTCAGAAACAAACAAGCTGATGGATAAGCAGGGCTTGTCAGCACAAGACAAGGATTTCATTTGGACGGTATTGGCTAGCGGACGGCCAACAACAGCGACGGAAGTGGACCGCATAAGTCGCTTGCCGCAAGGGTTAACAGGCAGCCTTTCGATACAACAGGCTGCGGCATCATTAGAAACGTTAGAGTACATAGCTGCTGTCAGGGCTGGTGTCAATCGCTTGAATCCAACATCAGCTGAATCGATTGAGCGTCATTTTGAAGATTTGGCGCGCCTCTGGGCCCAGCAGGAATTGCTGCGACAAATAGCCGTGCGCACAGTTAATGCGACGGAAGCCCAACAACAGCTTAATTTGACAAGCATATCTTTAAGAGCCCAACAATTACAACGCATGTCCCAAGAAGCTATCCGCAGCGGCTCTGGCTTGATGAAGAATTTGCCTCAGCAATTAGTGGCGGCTGTTGCCCTGGTGAATGATTTACGTGCGGGCACCGCTATTGAATGGCCTGAAGATAAAATTCTCGAGAAGCTTAAAGCCAGGGTTGCAGAGTTTGAATCTGATGCAACGGATACCAAGGCTGTGGATTTAGCCAAGCAATATGTTAAAGCCCAGTTTGAAGGCTTAAGTGAAGAGCGTTATAACTCCTTAGGCGTAGCGTTAGTTAAAACCATTGCCCAGGCGATTAAGGCCAAGACAGTTTATGAGCCGGCTGCTATCCGTGATTTGAAGGCTTTTAATGTTAAGGATGACAATAAGATTCAGCAAGCGTTAGCGTTGAGTCTAAGTTTCTTAATAAAGTACCCGCAATATACGTTAGCCAAACAGACGGATAAATTTGGGAAATTCATCGAGCAAGTAAAAGCTGAGCAGAACCCAACATTTACACAACGCGCAGCTAAGATCGTTAATAATATCAGGGCTAAGATTGGTTTGACAGTTGTTACGGCAGGTATATTTATGGGCGGCGAGCAGGTTAGCGCCCAGACCAATGCCCAACCTCAAGCTGACGCAAAACCAACAGGCACCGTTGCATCTAAGCTGCAATCGATCCTGCCCCCATCCGCGCCTAATGCGGAAGGCTTGGCAAGGATTGAAGAAGTGCGCAAGGCCATGTATGCTGAAGCCGCCGCTGAGATTAGACAGCGCACAGCGCTTCATAACACAATCAGGAATGATTTTAATGCCTTGCGCAGGTTTGGTGTAAGTACGGTTAGCCAAGACAGCACAAGCATGATTGATAGCTGGACTGAGCAAATAAAGGCCATTATTAATAATCAGCATATTCTCCCAACAGAGAAACAGCCATTTAAGCAGTTATTGGCTGAAATAGAACAATTTAAAGCTAAGGAAAAAGCTGGCAAGGAAAAGGCTGCAGGCACAACACAGCCTTTTGTGCCGCAACCACCTGCCGGCCCCACAGGTCCAACTGGGCCTATTGGCCCAGCGCTGCCTCCAAGCGGCCCTGCTGGCCCTGGTGCGCCTCCAATGGGTACACCGCCGCCAACACCAACTGGTTTCGGTGCTGCGCCGCCGCCATTTGCCTTTTTCAACCTGATCAGCGTGCCTGAATTTGTATTGAGTATACAAAAACCTGTTAATACAAACGGTTTCATTAATACACGGGGGATGATCGATGCCATTGGAGCTAATTGGCAGACGAACCATCCGGGACGTATTAACTCTGTCGCGTCTTTCCTCAAGACGTCAGACAGAAGAAATGAAACAAGCGGGGAAAAGAGCACAAACAGTAGTGAAGTAGTTCGTAGTACAGTAGTTGCAGTAAATGAAACAACTGGTTCAGTAGAAGACGAAGTACCAGGCTTAGCGCAAGCTCTGCCCGGAGTAAGTGTAGTAGAGAGTGACAAGTTAGTAGCACAAGTAGGCAGTAATGCAGTAGTGTTTGCAGAAGCAGAAGTACGCAAGCTGGCTCGTTTAGTGGCTGGCGGCAATACCACCCGCGTGGTGAACGCTGGTGCTAATAGCGATGTTGTTGAAGGTGTAATACGCAATGCCCGTTCTCGTACCAACTTGATTGGTGCGGTTGTTGATAGCAGAAGTATACAAAATGCAGCATCTAGAAACGTAAATGGCGCGTCTAGCTTGAGACCGGCAACGGTTCCAAGTACAAGCGGCATCGGTTCAAGCAGTTTGACCAACGGAGCACGGAGTCTGGCAACCGAAGGTGTAGTAACAAATACTGCAAGACCAGCTGGCGACGTAGGCGCTAAACATATAGCTGTAACAAGTGTCGGTTCCAACAGTGTGTCCGTACCAGTCTTAGCGGCTGGCGCATTAGTGCCGTACTCACCGGGCATTAAGGCTAGCGCCTTTGTGCATCCAAATGAGCGGGCTCGGTTGGACATTGAAAAGATTAAGAAGCAAAACGAAGACTTGATTGAGGCGTACAAGGCTCAGGCACAAGAAGACCGCGAGCGCTTAGACGCTTTAATGGCTGCCCGCCAGACCTTGACCCGTACGGTTAAGGATTTGAATGCTGAAGCGGCGATTGTTGATATGGCGCCTCAAGTTGACCTGATGGCGCAAAAGGCCTTGGCTCAGCACAAAGCTTTAGCCACCATGACACCGCAACAACGCATCGAAGCGGCTAACCGTGGCGTTGATGCTGCTAAGGCTTTGACCACGACGGCCTACGCCACCTTCAATCAGGTAACGAATTTCAACCCGAATATGTTGGTCAAGTATCCGGGCATGGCCTTGATTAGCGCCCGTAACGGCGGCTATATCGCTGTAACGCCTAATTACACCACCAACTTTACCGCAACAACGATTACCAACTGGATTAATCCTCAAGTCTTAACGAATTTGAACGTGAATGTGCCTAACGCGATGGTGATGGTGGCAGAACCTGCTGCGGTTCAATCACCAAACTTCTACGTTGAACACCTGCGCATGCATGAACGCATGGCGGTTGAAATCTTAGGCCAAGCCCAACAATTACATTACACCCGCAGCTTCATGTCCCATGTGCCGGCTTATATGTTCCAGCTCGATGGTGTTTACAATGAACGTGAGCATATCCTGCATCATTTACGTGGGGCTGGGTTTGATTATAGCGGCAAGTTTGAAGTTAAGGCTGAAGCGACAAACAGCCGTATGTTCCGTTTTGATGTAACGCCAAGCGTTGCCTACGTGCCGGTTGCTTCCTTATTAGACGAAAGTGTTGTGGTGGCTCGTGGGTATAAGGCGG
>CAYNTZ010000061.1:10951-11163 GCA_964400365.1 uncultured Planctomycetales bacterium
GATGGGTATTATGTGGTGACGCGTAAGGAATTTAGGGATTCTGAATGTGCCGTGCGGGTGATGGATGTGACCTATAGCCGTTTAGGCGCGATTGATCCGACGGGCCGTATCTTAGGGGTGTCTGGTAAGGATGGGTTTAGCGTGGCGATTACCATCGACGGCCGCCGCCACTTCCCGACCGCACGCCATGCTTCGATTGGTGTTGAGATCAA
>CAYNTZ010000062.1:0-11020 GCA_964400365.1 uncultured Planctomycetales bacterium
GGGCGGCACGCCCTTGGTGTGGGATTTATTAAGGAAATTGCTTAAGCGTAAATTTGGTTCAGACCTATTAGCAGGCATTTCAATTATTACGTCCATATGCCTTGGAGAATATTTGGCAGGATCCCTGGTGGTGTTGATGCTTTCCGGCGGGGAAGCGTTGGAAGGTTTTGCGGTGCAGCGTGCTTCATCAGTGTTGGCGGCCTTAGCCAAACGTATGCCCAATACGGCCCATCGCAAGCGTGCAGGTGTTGTGGCAGATATCACCATTGACCAGATTGGCATTGGCGATGAGCTGGTGATTTTTCCGCATGAAATTTGCCCGGTAGACGGAACGGTGATAGAAGGCCATGGGGCGATGGATGAGTCTTATTTAACGGGCGAACCTTTTATTATGTCAAAAGCGGCAGGATCAGCTGTCCTATCCGGGGCGATTAACGGTGAAGCGTCCTTAACCATACGTGCGGATAAGCGTGCGGTTGATTCACGTTATGCCAAGATCATGGAAGTGATGCGGGCTGCTGAAGAGAAGCGCCCGCGCTTGCAACGTTTAGGCGATCAATTAGGCGCTGCCTATACGCCTTTAGCCTTGGGGCTAGCGGTGGCAGCGTGGGGCATCAGCCAGGACCCAATGCGCTTCCTATCAGTCTTGGTAATTGCAACGCCATGCCCATTACTAATTGCTATTCCAGTTGCCGTCATTGGTTCCATTTCTTTAAGTGCCCGTCGAGGAATAATTATCAAGAACCCAGCGATTCTAGAACAAATCGACCGTTGCCGTACCATTATTTTGGATAAGACAGGCACCTTAACCTACGGACGTCCCTTGGTTACCGAGATTTTGTGCTTCAATGGTGTTGATAAGCATAAGGCATTAAGCTATGCCGGCAGCTTGGAGCGTTATTCCAAGCATCCATTGGCGTTGGCCATTGTTGAAGCGGCCCAACGGGCAAAGGTTTCTTTTGTTGAGGCGCGTGATATCAGTGAAGCCGCCGGCGAAGGTTTGAAGGGCAAGGTGGATGGCCAACAGGTTTTGTTGACAAGCCGTGACAAATTAATTAAAGCTGGGAAACAAGAGTGGTTTAAGGATGTATCCCATGAAGAAGGTTTAGAGTGTATCTTGGTGGTGGATGGGGCATTGGCGGGGCTTTTTCGTTTTCATGATGAGCCTCGCTTGGAGGGAAGGTCGTTTATTAAGCACTTGAATCCTCGCCATCAGATTAACCGGGCGATGATTGTATCCGGGGATAGGGAAAGTGAAGTAAGGTATTTGGCGCAGAAGGTGGGCATTAATATTGTGCATGCCTCAAAAAGCCCAGAAGAGAAGATTGAGATTGTCCGTACGGAGACGTTAAAAGCACAAACGATATATTTAGGGGATGGGATTAATGATGCCCCTGCCTTGACAGCGGCAACAGTTGGGATTGCCTTTGGCCAGAATAGCGATATCACCTCAGAGGCGGCTGGAGCGGTGATTATGGAAAGCTCATTAACCAAGGTGGATGAGCTGATGCATATCAGCCGGCGCATGCGGGCTATTGCCTTGCAAAGCGCGGTGGGGGGGATGATATTATCTGTGGTTGGCATGTTCTTGGCCGCTGGCGGTTATTTGTCGCCGGTGGCGGGGGCTGTTGGCCAGGAATTAATTGATGTCTTGGCAGTATTAAATGCCCTGCGCGCCGCATTCCCGCCTAAAAACCTTACGGATTTTGCTTAATAGTTGCCAATTACGGGACAACTGCCGTAATCCCCATTTATCCCTGAACCAAGTAATAGGGCGCTGTCCCTGTTTATTATTATCTCTGCCATAGAGTATTATACCCCGGTACAATTGATTCCATGTTGACCTTCCCTAAGATAAAGCAAGAGTAGATGACGATTTAAAGGTAGATAATAATTAAGGGGGATTTTATGGGTGGAATATTAGGTTTATTAGTGCTGGTATTAGATATTGTTGCCATTGTCGATGTCTTAAATAGTTCGATGGATAGAGGGAAAAAGGTATTGTGGGTTATTGTAATACTAGTTTTACCTGTAGTGGGGATGGCGCTTTATTTTTTATTAGGTAAAAAATTATAAAAGGAGTTATTCAATGAGTGAGGACAATTCAAGATTATGGGGAGGAAATACCATGGTAGGTATTCTTATTTTAGTGTTGGTTGTTTTCTTGCTGTGGGCGTTAGTTGATGGCCGGCCTCTTTTTAGAAGTTCGGGAGGCGATATAGAATCAACCCTTCAAGAAACGGGAGATAGCCTTAAATCAACCGGGCGTGATGTGGCGGATTCTATTAGGCGTACTGTTCAATAAAATGGTTTTTCATTAAGAGCTGGGGAAACGTAAATAGTTTGGAAACTAAAGTAATTTGAGATTAATTAAGTTAAGATAAAAAAGGACATATAACAAAATAGGAGGAATGCATGGGCGATAAGAATCCAAAGAATAAGATTAAGAAGACAAAGGTCGCAAAAAAGAAGTAATTGCGGCGAATCAGCACGAATTAATGACAAAACCCTTAAAGCCGCCTGGCCTTAAGGGTTTTGTTGTACATAGTCGCTGAATTAGGCTATGATGTGCCCTATGTCATTTGATCAATTGGGTCTTTCTAGTGATTTATTACAAGCGGTGAATTTGGCTGGTTACCGAGAGGCAACTGCTGTTCAGGCGCAAGCGATCCCGCTTATTTTAAAGGGCAAGGATGCGGTGGTTTGCTCCCGCACCGGGACTGGCAAGACAGCCAGTTATGCCCTGCCTATCCTGCAATTACTCCAAGCATTACCTGATGAAAAACACCGCCGCATTAAAGCGTTGATATTAACCCCGACGCGTGAGTTAGCCATGCAGGTTAATAGTGTGCTAAAGATTTACGGGCGCAATTTAACTAAGCCGTTGCGCAGCACATTAATTGTTGGCGGCCTGAACATAGACGTGCAGTTGCGTGGTTTGATGCATGGGGCGGATATGGTGGTGGCTACGCCCGGACGGCTTTTGGATGTGGTGGTGCGCCAGAAAATTGATTTTAGTGCGCTTAAATGTTTGGTGATTGATGAAGCAGATAAGATGTTGGATTTAGGATTCGCGGTTGAATTAGAATCTGTGTTGAATCTATTGCCTAGGCATCGGCAGAATTTATTATTTTCCGCGACAATGAGTGATAAGGTCCGGTTAATTGCCTCAAGGTTTATGCCTCAGGCAGAGCAGGTAGATGCGGGTGGTAATGCCCCGGCAGTTGCGACAGTGGTGCAGCGCATCATTGAAGTCAACCGCACCAGTCGGGGGCCGCTGTTGCGGCATTTAATTCAAAGTGGAAATTGGCCGCAGGCCTTGATTTTTGCGGCAACGGTGCGCGGGGCGGATGTCCTGACGGTTAAATTAAATAAGGCGGATATTCTTTCACATCCTTTTCATGCCGGTTTAACCCAGGCGCAGCGCACGCAAGTGTTAAGGGATTTTAAGCATAAGCGTTTACGGGTCTTGGTTGCGACCGATTTAGCGGCGCGGGGCATTGATATTGACCAATTGCCTTACGTGGTTAATTATGACCTGCCGCGTTCCCCGGATGATTATATTCATCGCATTGGGCGCACGGCCAGGGCCGGGGCTCAAGGGGTGGCGATTACCTTTGTTGGCCATGAGGATAAGGCACATTTTTCATTGATTGAAAAACGCATGCGTTTGCGTAATGTGCGTGAGTCCATTAAAGGCTTTGAATTAACCGGTGAGCTGATGGGGAAGGTTAAAGGCAAGGCGCCGGTTAAAGGCAGTCGCATGAGTAAGAAAGATAAGTTACGGGCAGGCATCGTTAAGAAAGAGGAATAACGTGGTTGATACATCTAAGGATTTTAAAAGTGTAGGTTTACCGCAGGCCATGCTGGATAATTTAGCGTCATTGGGCTATTTGGAAATGACGCCCATCCAGGCAAAGGGTTTGCCATTTATTTTAAGCGACCGTGATTTTATCGGGCAGGCTAATACCGGCAGCGGCAAGACCGCGGCCTTTGCCCTAGGTATTTTAACAAAGCTGGATTTATCCAATCATATGCCCCAGGCCTTGGTGCTGGTTCCTACACGGGAATTAGCGGAACAGGTGGCTAATGAGATCCGTCGTTTAGCACGCTTTACTAGCAATATTAAGGTGTTATCTATCTCCGGTGGTTCGGAAGAACGCCACAAGGTAAAATCGTTAAAGCAAGGCGCGCATATCATCGTTGGTACCCCAGGGCGTATTTCAAAGCTACTTCAAACGGGAGTGCTAATTACCTCAGACTTGAAGGTCTTGGTGTTAGATGAGGCGGACCGCCTGTTGGAAATGGGTACCATTGAAGAAATTAACCGCATTGCCTCATTTACACCGGCTAATCGCCAGACCATGTTGTTTTCGGCGACCTTTCCGCATGGGATTAAGAATTTAAGTGCCAGCTTGCAGGAAGATGCCGCCCAGGTAACGGTTGATTCCCAGCATCAGACATCGACGATCAAGCAAGTGTTTTTCAAGGTCGATGGGGATAAGGATGAAGCGTTAATCCGCCTGCTTGGCGCTTATCGCCCAGAGTCCTGCATTATTTTTTGCAATAGCCGGGAAACCTGTAACAAGATTGCCGGATTATTGCGCACCAAGAAGATTGATTCGTTGCAAATTCATTCAGATTTAGAACAGCAGGACCGCACCTTGATATTTATTAAATTCGACAATAAAAGCTGCCGTGTTTTGGTGGCCACCGATTTGGCTTCACGTGGATTAGATGTGAAGGATGTTGGCGCGGTGATTAACTATGACCTGCCCAGCGACCATGAACTTTATATTCACCGCATCGGTCGCACTGGCCGGGCTGGCCAGCAAGGCTTGGCGTTGAGTTTGTATGTTCATAAAGAAAAACATATTCTAAAGACGATCAGTGATTATTTAAAGACCGAAAGCCCCACCATGGCCTTAGACGATTTACCGCGCTCCAAGGCCTTAGTGCTTCGCCCCTCGATGACAACCCTTTATATCAGCGGTGGACGTAAGGATAATATTCGCCCGGGCGATATCTTAGGCGCTTTAACCAAGGAAGCAGGCCTTAAAGGCGAAGAAGTGGGCAAGATTCATATCCTGGATGTGAACAGCTATGTGGCTATCACTCACGATAAGGTCACGCGTGCTATTGAATGTTTGAATGCCGCCAAGATTAAGGGCAAGAAATTCAAGGTGGGTAAGGCATCTTAGCTGAATTAGTTGCGAAGGTTTTTTTGTTGAGTTAATATGAGGGGTAGAAATTTTTTCAATGAATGATGGATTTGTTATGACGACAGATAGGATACCAGAGGCAAAGTATACTAAGGAACAAATACAATCCTGCATCAGCTTGCTCGAGGATTTGGTTCAGAATTCAGTTGAGATGGCGCATCTTTCGGATCAGCAGCGCATTGACCTCTTGAGTGCAACTGGCCGGCTGTCTCGTCCTGCCCGTGAAGAATCGCGTAAACGCAAGAGGGATCGCGTTAAATTAAAACGCCAGCGTACGGATGACCATGAGCGTTCGGTGCGGGCGGCGACTGGTATCCGTTCTGCGCGCCAAGCGGCTGTATTTACAGCGCCAAAACAAATAACCCATACTCCAGCTGAGCAGGCAGGCAAGGTCTTGGAATTAATCAAGTCGCGGCATTGTTATGTCTGCAAGGTGCAATTTTCACGCCTGCATTTTTTCTATGATTCGATGTGCGCGGCATGCGCTGATTTAAATTATGCCAAGCGTTTTCAAACGGCCCCCTTGCATGGCCAAGTGGCCTTGATTACAGGGTCACGCTTAAAGATTGGCTACCAAGCATCCTTAATGATGTTGCGTGCCGGTGCCCATGTGATTGCGACCACCCGATTCCCCGTCGATTCAGCCTTGCGTTATGCTAAGGAAGAGGATTTTGGCCAATGGAAGGACCGCTTGCACATTTATGGCTTGGATTTACGCCATACGCCAAGCGTTGAGCTTTTTTGTAATTATGTTGAGCAAAAATACGCGCGTTTGGATATCTTGATTAATAATGCCGCGCAAACAGTGCGCCGGCCGCCGGGTTTTTATGCGCATTTAATGCAAAATGAAATGCGTGACTATAATGAGCTGCCGGTGGATGTTCAAGCCCTGCTTCGCCCCTTTGAGATGTGTAAAAAAGAGATGTTGCCAGGGGCACAAGGTAATTCTTTAGGGGGATCCCTGCCAGCCTTAGCCTGGAGCGGGCAGGTGGTGGGTATTGGCTTAAGTGCGTCGGCAAAACTTTCCCAGATTCCTTACACCCATGACCAAAATCTGCCGGCGGAGAAGGTTTTTCCTAAGGGGCAATTGGATGCGGATTTGCAGCAAGTGGATTTGCGTGAGACAAATAGCTGGCGTTTGGATTTAGGTGAAATCCCTACCGCTGAAATGATTGAGCTGCAATTGGTCAATGCCATTGCGCCGTTTGTCTTGTGTAATAAATTATCAACGATGATGAAGCGTGAGAACACGGGGCAGAAACATATTGTCAATGTATCGGCGATGGAGGGGAAATTCCACCGCTACACCAAGACGACTAAGCATCCACATACTAATATGGCCAAGGCGGCGCTGAATATGTTGACCCACACCTCAGCTAAGGATTTGGTTAAATACGGGATATACATGAATGCGGTGGATACCGGTTGGGTTACGGATGAAGATCCGATGGGGTTGATGTTGCGCAAGCAGGCTAATCATGATTTCCAACCGCCCTTGGATATTGTCGATGGTGCCGCGCGCGTTTGTGACCCATTCTTTGATGGGATTTTGACGGGGAAACATTGGTGCGGTAAATTCCTTAAGGATTATTTTCCAGTAGATTGGTAATTGCTATGAAGCGTCTTGCGCCATACGTTGTTATCTTTTGTTGCTGCCTGCTTTTTTTGTCAAACTTCCTTTTAAGCTCCCATTGGACAAATAACCATGAGACTGACCGTTACCTGACCTTGATGGAGGCCTTTAAACGTGTTTTTACCCATGGGTTCTTATATCCGCGTTGGTTGACCGATATGTATGGGGGATATGGTTATCCCACCTTTGTGTTTTACCAACCGCTGTTCTTTTTTTGTTCCTTGCCGTTTAACTTAATTTTTGCTAACCCTTTCTTAGCTGTTAAGGTGACAGTTCTTTTATTATTCTTTGCTGGATCCGTCGGTATTTATAAAACTGCAAGCCTTTTTGTGGGGCCTTGGCATTTGGCAGTTGGAGTTGCTATCCTATACGTGTTGACGCCCTACCTGTACCTTGACCTTTTTGTCCGGGGTGCGTTAGGAGAATTATGTGTGGTTGTCATTATCCCCTGGGTGTTGTATAGCCTGTTGTGTTTAAAACGGGCAGTTGCCGATAATCCTAAGGATATTTTAAGGCGGGTGGTTTTCTTAAGCCTCACCATTGCCCTAGTTTTGTATGCACATTTACCTGTATCAATGATTTTTATGCCAGTTTTATCGGTGTTAATCTTAATGATTTCCTACTCGATGTTAGGCAAGGGCCAGGGGTGGATTTTTTTGTTTAATAGCTTTATGGCCTTGGCGATTGGTTTTGTATTAAGTACGCCATATTGGCTGTTGTGCCTTTCCTTGCATGATTGGGTTCACTGGCAGTTGGTGGATGCGGGGGAATATGCGTCGACAAATCATGTGGTGTATTGGAAGCAGTTTTTCTCAACGTATTGGGATTTTGGTGGTTCTGGAGCAGGGCCTATTGATGGCATGTCCTTCCAATTGGGCGCGGCACATTTTCTGCTGGCCTTAACGGGCTTTATTTTAGGGTTTAAGCATGCCGTTATTCGGTATGCTTTTATGCTTTACATGACGCTTATTATACTGATGGGCCCTGGCTGGTTTTTCTTGGTTAAGCTGGTGCCTTTTATTGGGAAGATTCAATTCCCATGGCGCATCCTGTCCATCACAGCGGCATTGCAAGCCATCTGTGCGGTGGGAGCCTTTATCTATTTACAGCGTTTTAACCGTCAAATCCAGCTAGTGTTGATGGCGGTAATTTTGTCTGCAGTTGCGTTGATTCACTTAAAACAATTTTGGGGTGTTTATGAAGAGCAGCCCTATAGCTATGACCCGCAGGCTTTTTATAGGCATCAACGCACACATCTGGATTCTGGGGGCGGCTTAAATGAATTTTTGCCTAAGACGGCGCCATATCAAATAATTCCTCCTAGGGGCAGATTTCCGATCATCCATGCGTTGTTGGGGTCTGCGTTAGAGGAATTACCTGGCAGTAGCGAGTATGTGATTCATTATAAGGTCATGGTGCTTCATCATGAGTTGATTTCAATCAATCAACTTTATTTCCCTGGTTGGAAGGTCTTGCTTGATGGTAAGATGCTTAGCAAAAGTCTTTTGGAAGCGAATGTTGATCCATTGGGCCGTATTGCGTTTGGGATTGATACTCCAGGGGTGCATACCATAAAAGCTTTTTATGCAGGGCCGCCGCATAAGGAAATACTTTATGTGGCAATTCTTATCATTGTTGTTGCTGCTTTGTTGCTTACGGTTAGGGTTAACCGGTTATTATTAAGGAAGGGTTAGTGGTGAATCTTAAAGGTAAAAAGATTTTAATGACGGGCGCAACTGGTTTTATTGGGGCGTGCCTTTTGCGCCGGTTATTGGAGGAGGGGGCAAAGCCTCACCTGATTCTCCGTCCGCAGGCTCAATTATGGCGGTTAAGGGATATTCTTGCGCAGGTACGCAGCTACCGGTCGGATCTGTCTGATGCAAAGGCCTTGTTAAAGCTGGTGGATAGGTCAGCGCCGGATATTATCTATCATTTATCGGCACACGGCGCCTATGCAGACCAGGATGATCCAGAACAAATTTTTAAGACCAATGTGATAGGGGGGCGCCAGCTGCTTCATGCTGCCAATAAGGTGGGGTATGGGTTATTTGTTAATACGGGTTCCTCATCAGAATACGGGTATAAACAGAAACCAATGAAGGAAACGGATGTGCTGCAGCCCGAGAGTGAGTACGCAGTGAGCAAGGCTTCGTTCACGCAGTGGTGCGGCTATGTTGCCCGTCGGGATAAGCGGCCAATTGTGACCTTGCGGCCTTTTTCTGTATATGGGCCTTATGAACAGCCGACGCGTTTTGTGCCGACCTTAATGAAGGCCTTGCATTTAAGGCGGCCGATGGACTTGGTGGCGTCAACAACCGCCCGTGATTTTATTTATGTGGACGACATGGTGGAAGCGTATTTGCGGGTTGGCCAATTAAGGCAATATCCCGGTGAGGTTTTTAATATTGGGACGGGACGCCAGCATACGATTGCCCAAGTTGTCAAGGCGGCGGTGTCTGTTTCAGGATGCCGCACTGATTTCCGTTGGGGCCGTATGCCAGCAAGGTCTTGGGATACTAATTGCTGGGTCGCTGATATTAAGAAGGCCAAGGCTTGTTTGAATTGGGCGCCGCAATACAGTTTAAAGGATGGCTTAGCCTGTATGTGGGCCTGGTATAAGAATAATAAACATCTTTATGGGAAATAGTTTTCATGAAAATGCAGTTAACGCCATGCCTGCTGTGCGGGGCAACGGATAATTATAAGATCTTGCATAAGGCGAGTTTTAGCGAGGCTGATTTAACATCGTCGGTGTTTTCAGCCCGCCGTATGCCGGATAGGGTGCATTACCAGGTAGTTAGGTGTTTGGCTGATGGGATGGTGCGTTCTAATCCGGTCTTACCCAGGGCTGAGGCGGAACAATTATATCGGCGCAGCCAATTAAATTATGGTGATGAAATTGAAAACCTGACGCACACCTACATTGCGGCCTTACAGCCGTTATTAGACCAATTGCCTAAAGACGCCAAGATATTAGAAATCGGCTGCGGCAATGGCTTTATTTTAAAGGCGCTCGACCAGATGGGTTTTAAGCAAGGGGTTGGGGTTGAACCCAGCACAGATGCGTTATTGAAGGCTGATGCCCGGGTTAGCCATCGGATTATCGGTGATGCTTTTAGGGTGGGGATGTTTGAGGCGGAAACCTTTGATTTGATTTTTTTCTTTCAGACCCTAGACCACCTGCATGATCCAGATGAATTTATCCGTGAGTGTTGCCGGCTGCTCAAGAAGGGTGGGCATATTCTTTCTTTCCAGCATGACGTGGAAAGCCTAAGTGCTAAAATGTTAGGTGCCAGAAGCCCTATCATTGACATTGAACATATTTATCTATTTAGTGCGCGCACCATCAGCGCGTTTTTTAAGAAGTGCGGGTTTTGCGTGCAAAAAGTATACAAGCCCGCTAATATATTGTCCGTGCATCATTTACTTTGGTTATTGCCTCTCCCTGCTGTGTTTAAAGAAGGATTGTTTAAATCTTCCCTGGGGCTTATTCAGTGGTTATTGAGGAGAAGGTTACGATTGAGATTAGGCAACTTGTGTATCATAGCCCAGAAGGTGTCATGATGAATGTCAGTCAACTGTCTATTGATCAACGGCGCATCCGTCAACGCGTATTGCAGATGATTTATGAGTCCCGCCTATCGCATGTGGGGTCATGTTTGAGCGTGATTGATATTGTTGACGCGATCTACGCTGTTAAGCAAAAGGATGAGCGTTTTGTTTTGTCTAATGGCCACGCGGGGTTGGCGCTTTACGCAGTGTTGGAAAAATACCAGCTGCTTCCAGTTGACATGTACAAGAATCTTCACCTGCACCCAGATCGCAATGCGTTATACCATATTGATGTGTCAACCGGAAGCTTGGGGCAGGGCCTGCCCATTGCCTTGGGGATGGCCTTAGCTCGTCGGGATTCCCATGTTTATTGCAGTATTTCTGATGGGGAGTGCGCTGAAGGCAGTGTGTGGGAAGCTTTACGGATTGCCAGTGAACATGATGTGCTTAATTTAAAGGTGGTGCTTAACGCCAATGGTTGGGCGGCCTATCAAGCGGTTGATACATCTGTTTTGGAGCGGCGCTTGAAAGGTTTTGGTTATGAGGTAGTAGTGGTTGACGGGCATGATAGGGTGCAGCTGCAGGATGTGTTGGGCCTAAGGTTTCGCGTACC
>CAYNTZ010000063.1:0-10954 GCA_964400365.1 uncultured Planctomycetales bacterium
GGCAGGCGAAACCCATGATTAACCAGCATTTGCTTGCGCGAACGATCCCCCTCATACATCCCGCCTAACTGGGAAACCGTCACGTGACTTTCATCGATCACCGTAATAAAATCTTGAGGAAAATAATCCATCAAACAAAATGGCTTGCTTCCCGCCGGACGGCCGGATAACACCCTTGAATAATTCTCAACCCCCTTACAAGTGCCGATCGAACGCATCATTTCCATATCATAACGCGTACGCGAACGCAAACGCTGCGCTTCCAATAATTTCCCTTGGCCCTCTAATTCGGCTAAACGACCAGTTAATTCAGCCTCAATTTCAACCAAGGCCTGCTCTAAACGTGGCGGTGAAATCAAGAAATGCTTGGCCGGATAAATGGCGGCACGGTCCAATTCCACCATTGTATTGCCCGACACTGGATCGATCTGCTTAATCTTTTCAATTTCATCATCATAAAACTCAATGCGCAGGGCATCCTGACGATACGCTGGATATACCTCCACAATATCTCCCCGCACCCGCATCTTGCCGCGCGTAAACTCATAATCATTACGCTCGTATTGGATATTCACCAGCTGCTTAAGCAGCTCATCCCGCTCAATCTTCTGCCCGCAAGTTAACTGCACCATAAAATTCTGATATTCATCCGGCGAACCCAAATTATAAATACATGACACCGAAGCCACAATAATCACATCACGACGGGACATTAAGGACGTGGTAGCAGCCAAACGCAGGCGGTCAAGCCGGTCATTAATAGCTGAATCTTTTTCAATATAAACATCGGTCTGCGGGATATAGGCTTCCGGCTGATAATAATCGTAATACGATACAAAATATTCAACCGCATTTTGGGGGAAAAATTCTTTTAATTCGCTATATAACTGGGCCGCCAAGGTCTTGTTGTGGGAAATAACCAGGGCTGGGCGATTAAGGCGTTCAATCACATTAGCAACCGTAAACGTCTTTCCGCTTCCCGTTACTCCAAGCAAGATTTGGGCCGGCGCCCCATCGCTCAATCCCTTTGCCAGGAAATCAATCGCCTTTGCTTGCTCATCAACCGGCTTAAAAGGGCTTTTTAAAATGAATTTCATCTTCTACCAAGACCATCCCTACTCTTTTACCTGGGCCTCAATGCGGTCAAGCAACCGACCTGCATACCCATCATTACGCGTACCTCTAAATTGCTTTAACAACACCGTCGTCACCTTACCGTAACGAATCTCCACTTCAACACTGTCCGCAAGTTGACGCAAATAAATATTCAAATGCACATAGGTTGAATATAGCACCCGTGAATATTGCTTCACATCCGTCAATACCAAACTGCCCCTGGCCCCTTCCTGCTGGTCACGCAAATCCCGCTCATAAACATCAGGGCTTGTTTCTTTATCAATCTTGAACTTTTCCTGAGCCAAGACCGCCTTTACCGCCGCATCCACCTGCTCAAAACTGCCATATACCCGGCGCACATACGGATGATCCGCATTAATATAATTTGGCATCTGCACTGTCGAACAACCGCTTAAAACAAGAACCAACAATAAATAAATACCCTTCATTTACAACCTCCATTTAGAAAAGCTGAACATCAAATTTTTCATGCTTATCGGCAAATGAACCATATTGCCCATGCAGCTTTGATGCTGTTGATAAATACCCCTGCGCAAGATCATTGCGCCCACCCGCCTGCAAGCAGAGCCCCATATATAAGAACGCATCCGCATTCTGACCGTTAAGCTCAATTGACTTCTCAAGCAAGACGGCAGCCTTATCGAATGCTTTTAAGTTAAAAGCTGCCAGCCCCGCATAGTAGTAATAAACATCTTGGACTTCTTCCCGCTGACCACCAACACTCTTAATAGCAAACTGCAACAGCTCACCATACTTCTGCGCCTTTAGCAAGGTTGCCATAATCGCAATCGAAGCTTTTTCATAACCAGCCCTTACGCTTTTTTCAACATCATATGACCTTGCTGCTCCCGCATCAGAGGCAATCACATCCGAATAAACCTTGGATTGCGTGATAATTAACATCGACTTAACCATATCCTGCTCAACAGCTTTTCGAAGGTACGCATAGGCCTTAGGGTAGTCCTTACGGTTATACTCAATAATCCCCAAATTATAATATGACCAAAAAAAGACGGGATTAAGACCTAAGGAACGCTGGTAGGATTCAACCGCACGGTCAACCTTGCCATAACGGTAATAACAAAACCCTAACATGGAATTCGCCTCTGGGCCCTGGTAAGGGAAAAAATACGCCACCTTTTGGTGGTAATAGATACAATCTTTTAACTTATTCTTATCGTAATTCCCTTGCGGCTCAACAAAGAGCTTAAAATAATTGATCGGTGGCGTTAACCGACTAATGGTCTGGGACACCGCGTTACGCATGATGGAGGGCGTATGCCATAAAAAAACCATGAACAACACAAAAGCCCCATAAATAAGGTAAACCCTGCATAATTTATCTATTAAAGTCTTCATTTTAATTGACGGACCCAATAAAAAATAATCGCAACGAAAATACCATAAAAGGCCATTAATAGCCCCCCATGCATCATATATAAAAACACATTGCCAAATTTAAATTCAACCACCGCCTGCCCTGCGGGAACCCAAACCCCCTTAAACGCGCCATTAACTTGATAAAGCTCCACTCGCTTGCCATTTATAAAAACCCTCCAACGAGGATCATAACTGTCATTATAAACCAAGAATTTCTTAACCGGTAAATTTGCCGTCAATTTAAGGCAATTCGCATTAAAGGCATCAACCCTCAACAGGGGCGAATTACCTTCCACTAATAAAGTCCCCTTACCCAAGGAAGGATTAACCCCATCCAATTGCGGCATATCGTCCATCAACATCAAACGATGCCTTAAATACATCGCTAACGTATAATTATCCGCCCGCATATACAGATCATTGTATGGTTTAGACGCATAGTAAAGCGCCGCCTTATAAACATAATAATTAGGATCCGTTGATATATCCGTATCAATAAATTTAAACGGCCCACCCATGGCGTAATACTTATAATCTTCTTTTAAAGGAATTCCCTTCGCTGATAGATGATGGTAAACCTCAAGCGGCTGAACAACGACAATTAAGGTTATAGCAGCCAACATTACCTTCGGATTAGAACATTTACCTAATAACAAGGCCGTAAAAAATAAACCGCTTAAACCAATCATCACATAGGTGGATATAACCGCATCTGCTCGCCACCAAACAAAAAACAACGCTAAGAGATGCACGGCAACCGTATACATCAACAGAAATTGGCGATGCTTCATAGCCAGGGGCTTCTCATCAAGAAACAGCTTCAAATTCTCCAACGCTAACAACACAAACAAAGGAATCAAAACAAACCATAAGAAAAAATGCAGATTACGAAAATACTTCATGAAAAATAAATGCTTATAAAGAAAGGCATGGAAAGGAAGCTGCGGGATAATGATGCACAACAAGACAAGCGCAGACGCAAAGATAAAAATAAAACGACGGGTGATCCGCCCCCTCATCCCCAAAAGCAGCAGGATGACCGCAACAAATGGCACATAAATAATCGCGAACCTATACCGCTGCAAATCAGAAAAATACGAGGAATACAAGATATCCTCTAATGTTCCCCATTTTAAGGTGTTCTGCGCCACCGTCAACACATGTTCCCCTGCGCCTTGCCCATGCCGGCCAGGCAAGGCAATTGTCCCATCGGATGACTGGTGGTAGAAAATAGCCAACGGCATCAAAGCAGCCGCCATCAGCACGACACAAGCCAGCACAAGCTTCCAATCCTTCTTGATAAATTGAAGATATCGATGAAAAATAACACCCAGCTGGCCTGGGAAAATCATGACAAAACAAAGCACAAAAATCACTGCGAATATAAAGAAATAAAACGGGATATAGGTAGTCAATAATACCAGCGCAGCCAAAACCATGCCTAAGAAAAAAAGCCTGGATGGCGCCTGGGTAAAAGCCACCAAAAAATAAAAGAACCAAAGGATCGGCACCGTTACCAGCATCATGTATGAATCAAAAAGACGCGTCCCCAAGGCGGAAAACAACAACAGCAAAAAACCCGTAAAAGCAACAAAACGATCCTGGTAAATACGGCGCACAAGTAAATAAAAGGCCACCATCCCTAAAAAATAATAAATAGCTAAAAAACTTAAATACGCATGGGTATGGCTAAGCCCCGCATAACGAAGCAAAACAATAAGCACGTAAAACGGGTTATATGCACCAATGCGTTGGAGGAAGAAATCGGTTGGCGCACCATAATACCAATTCGTATCCCATAAAGGAAAAACCCCTACCGAGAGGTTATTGATAAAGAATTTTGTCCGGTCATAATAAGCAAGCGCGTCTTCAACCAAAGAAAATTGAGCTGACAAAAAACCCCAGAAGGCATAAATCCAAATACCAAAGGCAATAGCCATCCACGGAGCAATATGGTCAAACGAAAAAAACTTGCGCATTATCAGCAAATCTTCCCATGCTTATAAGGACGCAACTTATTCTTCTCACACTTCTTTTCAATCTCAGCCTGGATATCAATCCCTAAACCACCGCAGAGGTCAAACAACCTGATAAAGGTATCTGCCAATTCTTCACGAAAATTATCCTTATCCTGATGACGGTACCCTTCCATGGCTTCGGCCAATTCAGTCACCACCAGCATCAAGGCCTCACCCACATTACGCTCTTTTTCCCAAAACCCTTTTTCACGGGCAATACCATGGCACAATTCACACCACTGCTGCAAGGATAAGTCTTTATTCATCACAGTTTCCTTTCAATTAGTGACACACCCATTAAGATCAACTTAATTTGCTTTTAAGAATTCCAACATATCTTCAGCCAGTGGCGCTTGGGCTACCGTTAGCTTACCGGTTACCGGGTTCGGCCATTGCAAACGCCACGCATGCAAAGCTGTGCGCTTAAACCTTAAGGCAAAATCTTTACGAAACGCGTACACATCCTCACCAACCAAGGGATGCCCCACTTGGGCCAAATGGATGCGGATCTGGTTCGTCCGTCCGGTAATCGGCATCACATTAACAACAGAAAAATCCTTGCAATACTGCTCGACTTCATAATGGGTCAAGGCCGACTGAGACGGGGTACGCGCATCAAATTTCCGAGCAAACTTATCTTTAATAGGAAAAGAAATCTTGCCATTTGCCGGATCCAGGCGGCCATGCACAAAGGCTATATAATTCTTCATCACCTTACGGTCCTTAAAAGACCTCATCAAGGCTTGCTGGAAAGACTTACCCTTAGCGAAAAGGATAACCCCTGAGGTGTCACGATCAAGCCGATGCGCCGGGTGCAAATAAGCGCCATTAGGGTATTGTTTATTAACTAAATTAACCAGCGTCCGCTGTTCATTCTTATCTGTAGGGATAACCAAAAGCCCGGATGGTTTATTAAAAGCAATACAGGCATCATCTTCATATAGGACAGCGATGCCAATATTAGTCTTTTGAAGGCTGTTGGGTTGTGCCATCAATATGCTCGTGCAGCAAATCCGTTAAATAATTAATTTTTCGGATGAGGATAATAGGAAAAACCACCATCCACACTTGGAACGCGACGGCCAATAACGCCTGAATAGGCGTAACTGATAAATTAATTGTGTTGTCCATCAATCGATGCCCCCATCACACTTTCAACAAATTCAGTAATAACCTGACTATCCTTAGGATTGATATCACTAAAGAAAATAGCGGTATCAAAATAATCACCATCAGGCATTTCCTGGGCACGCACCACCACCGCTTGACAAGTAATTTTCTTGGTAGAAATCTTATTATTCTTACGCAAGGGCAACAGCAAGTGGATCTTCAAACGCGTCATAGGCTCCAGGTGCTTATTCACCCGGCAAAACGCCCCTGAACAGCTAAGATTCTTTGTCTCCGTCACAATTTCCAAATCATTACTGGAAATCTTAACGGGGATATTATGCTCTAAACGCGGATGCCTACGCCTCTCCGCACCTGACGAGCCTTGATGAGCCACGTTTACTCCTTAGGAGCTGCTTGCGCGTCTGCTTCTGCCTTCTTAGCATCTGCTTCGGCCTTAGCTTTTGCTTTAGCTTCTTGAGCTGTTGCGTACGCTTTATTGAAACAATTATTGTTGCAGTAATAACCCCCATTGCGGTAAAAACGGCGGGCCTTCTTTAACGGTTTTTTGCAGGCTGGACAGTTTTTGATCTCTTCCACTACTGCGGCTTTTGTTGCTTCAGCCATGACTTCATACTCCTTGTTTTATTCTACTTGTTCTAAATTGGTTCAAACCGACGGGAATTAATGTATTTCCCGATCGTTTCTACCGGTTGAGGTTCCTTGATGAATTCAACACCAATCTCGTATGCCTCGCCGTAGGAAAGCTCCTTACTCCACATCACCTTCCCCTTAATCAAGACATCACGCGCCGGATGGTCTAAATGAATCTGCATCTCCAGCACCGTACCTATCGGCACAAATTCATGCACGGTGAGCTTAATGCCACCTAAACTGATATTACGCGCTAAAGAACCAGATGTCCCAGCCATCGGCTGTTGATATCCCACCGGTTCTTGAAATTGAAACCTTGGGTATTGACGTTGGTTATTCATCGGGTGATAGTATAGCAATAATCGAGGAGATATACAAATAAAAAAGAAATAAGGAAGGGCGGCCGCGGCTGACCTATTGGCCAACCTGGCCGCCCTGTGTGGATGCCAGCCCGCCCCATTTCGGGCTGGCGAGGAAGACTATTTGAGCACCTTATCCAAATAACGGGTCGCGTGCTCACGGCCGCCAAGACCAAAGGACAAGCCTAAGGCCAAGGCTAAACCGCCGATCATCAACGTCAACGGCGTACCGGTAAATAAGTACCCAAGGCCAATCTTATCCACGAAGGTGGATACAGCCATCAGTACTACCGCCCACTTAGTAAAGGTGGACAGCATTTCCGGTTTAGGCATATGCGTATTCGCCGCTACGACGCGGACGAACACGGATACGATATGGGCCAAGAACATACCCACCATCAAGGTAATGACACCCGTCATTACACTAGGTACGTAGGCCATAATCGGATCAGTCATAGGCCCAATCACCGCAACCCCAGCATAGCTTAAAGCTATAACCAAGGTGGTAATGGTGATACCCCATGTGATCACCGCACCAATCAAATCACTCACGGTGCGCTTGATGCCACCGGTTTCAAGCACATGGCTTAAACCGATGGTGTGGCTGATTTTGTCCACATGGATGCTCTTTAAGATGGACGCAATCAAACGGCCCACCTCGCGTGCAACCAAGCTACCAACCACTAAGGCAGCTAACACCCCTAACACTGTAGGAATATAGCTGGAGATGATACCAAACACTGACTTTAATGGGTCCACGATGAATGTAATAGTATTCATATGGAACTCCTTTCCGACACCCTTGTATGGATAATGTTATTTGGTGTCTAAGCGGCCTGTTGGCCACCTACAACAAGAGTACCACCTAAGGGGCGCTGCGCAAGGGGCTAGAGGCGTTTTTAGGAAAGCGGTTTCACCGTCGCTGATGTGAAATAAAATGCGGAAATAGGCAAAGAATTCTTGACAAAATAGAAACGGGGACACCCACCGCAACCTTAATTCCCTTAAGAATTAAGGTTGCGGTAGGTGTCCCCCAATAGTATATCTATTATAAATATATTTTTACTTAACAGGCTCTGCCGCAGGAGTTTCTTGCTTATCTGCTTCTATATCAACCGTCACCTTAACCTCATCCCCTACCGCCAAACCACCTTGATCTAAGGCCTTATTCCAGCTCACCCCATAATCCTGACGGTTGATCGTAAAAGCCGCGCTAATCCCAATCTTGGTCTTGCCCATCCCTGTGACTGGGCCGGAAATAGTCGCCGGCACAGTGATTTCCTTTGTTACGCCTTTAATCGTTAAATCACCTGTGATCGTATCTGCTGTAATACTCTTACTAACAAAGCTGATCGTTGGGAATTTCGCCACATCAAAAAAGTCAGCCCCTTGCAAATGGCCGTCACGCCCTGCATTGCGGGTATTGATACTGGCCGCTTGGATGGTGACATCAACCTTGGAATTAGCCAAGTCATTAGCATCATAGGCAATGGCCCCCTCATATTTATCAAATTGGCCGGTGGTATTGGACACCATCATGTGCTTGACTGAAAAACCGATACTGGAATGAGCCCCGTCAATGACATAGGCATCCGCGGCAAAAACTTTTGGAGCAACTGCTAAAGCAACAACAATAACCAACGATGATAATAACTTAAACATAACTGCCTCCGTATTTAATGGGCCTGCCCCCTTGGCTACCCTTATTGTTTAATACCAACACCCTTTTTCAACAACCATAAATTAATCACCACCAAAACCACGGTAGCGAAGACTAAGATACTAGCACAGATGCCAGGATTCACATCAGAAAATCCAAAGAACCCATAACGAAAACCATTGACCATATACACTAAAGGATTAAACCAAGATATATTCTGCCAAATCAAGGGCAGGCTATGGATGGAATAAAATACCCCGCCTAAATAAATCAAGGGCGTTAAAATGAAATTCTGGAAGAAGGCTACCTCGTCGAAATTACGCGCAAAAATCCCATTAATCAAGGCAGCCAATGAAAACATCGTCGTGGTGACAATCGCAAAAAAGATGATCGCCCACCAATGCGCAACCTGCGGGTGCGCAAAGAATAAAGACACCAGGAAAACCAACATGCCAACCGCTAACCCGCGGATTACCCCGCCTAGCACATAGCCGGCAATGATCACCCAATTAGGCGTTGGCGAAACTAAAACCTCCTCGATATTGCGCTGAAATTTAGCGCCAAAAAAAGATGAGACCACATTGCCATAGGATGCATTAATCACCGCCATCATGACCAAGCCAGGCACTAAAAACGACATATAGGAAACACCATTGATCGCCGCTACCTGCACGCCAATAAATTGCCCGAAAATCAAGAAATAAAGCGTCTGCGTAATTAGCGGCGGAAGCAGCGTCTGCGACCAGATACGCAAGATACGCGTCACCTCCTTGCGCACGATGGTTTTTAACGCAATATAATCGGTAAGCTTGATCATTTCTTAATAATATCCAGGAATACTTTTTCTAATTTTTGCTCCTTGGTCAAACGGGCCACCTCATCCACCACAACAATTTGCCCCTCTTTAATGATGGCGCAGTTGCGGCACATTTGTTCCACTTCCTCTAAATAGTGCGTGGTCAATATAATCGTTGTCCCCGCCTTATTTATCTCCCGCAAATAATCCCACATGCCTAGGCGCAATTCCACATCCACGCCTGCGGTTGGCTCATCAAGAATAAGCATCTTTGGTTTATGAATCAACCCGCGAGCAATCATCAGCCGACGCTTCATCCCGCCAGATAAGGTGCGCGCCATGGTCTTACGCTTCTCCCAAAGGTCTACACGTTTTAAAATATCTTCAGCATCTTTTAGGGCATCAGCATAATCAATCCCAAAGTAACCCGCTTGATTAACGACAATATCCAAGACATTTTCAAACATATGAAAATTAAATTCCTGCGGCACCACCCCAATGCAGCGCTTGGCATTCTCAAAGTCCTGATCAATATCATGCCCAAAAACCTTAACCAAACCGCTACTTTTATTCACCAAGCCCGTTGTAATCCCAATTAAGGTCGTCTTCCCCGCCCCATTCGCCCCTAAAAGCGCAAAAAAATCCCCCTGCACCACATTAAGCGAAACACCCTTCAACGCCTTTGTGCCAGTCTTGTACGTCTTAACTAAATTATTAATTTCCAGGGCTAACATATTTCTGCTCAAATTATATTAAATAAGTTGCGTAGGCGGGATTGGTAAATAGTACGAATGCCTTTTGATGCTAATTACAATCTTCAATGTTTACTTCTGATATTTAGAGAAGATTGTCATAGCATCTCTTGGCTGAGTACTGTTTGCCAAGCCCGACTTCAAGTCGCTAGCGCTTAATTATAATCACTTCTTCAAGTTGCGACAAATTTACATCCGGGTCAACTAAGCATTCAACGGTACGGCTATTTGTCGCCGCTTGCACATCAACCACCGTACCGATTAATACCCCTTCAGGAAAAGCAGAGCTCATCTTGGAGGTGACAATCTTATCACCCACCTTCACGTCCGCTTCTTCCGTCAAATACTGCAATCGACAAACCCCTTGCAAGGTACCCGTCAATAAACCACTCTCTCGGGTACGCTGGACTACGGCAGCCACCGCAAAGTTAGGATCCGCAACCAAGATAACCTTGGCTGTCGTACTCCCCACCTCAATCACCCGCCCCACAGCCCCTAAAGAACTCACCACCGGCCACCCCACCTTTACCCCATCCTTAGCCCCGCGATTAATAATCAGCGATGCATTCCAATTCGATGGGTCACGGCCTACTACATCTGCCACCATCGAAGTGTAATGCTGGTTACGGCGAAAATCAGCAATCTTTTCATAGCGGCCGCTTTCCTGCAGCGTTTCCTGCAAATAAATCAGCTTGGCACGAAGCACTTCCGCTTGTTTTTTATAACGCTTATATTCATCATGGGTTTCACGGAAATAAAATAATTTCTTAAATTCAACAACAGGCGGCTGTAAAAAACCCATTGGCTTAACAGCAGCGTCAATCATACTTACAGCTTTTAAATCTTTAGGACGGAAAAACAGGTTTAAGAAAACTGCGGCAAGAATACTTAAATAGATTATCTGTTTGAGGTATTTACGTAACACATTAGAAGTCTAATTTGGCCTGGGCCGTAAAGCGCCGGCGCATCACAGGAGACATATTTAAGGTTTCACCCGTACCATTAACAACGGCCGTTAACGGATCATCCGCTACATGCACCGGCAAGCCGGTCTCTTCGGGCGGCACGCTCGGCCGCCGTGAAGCCACCGG
>CAYNTZ010000064.1:0-10711 GCA_964400365.1 uncultured Planctomycetales bacterium
TGCGAGACAACGGTTTTCAAGACCGCCGCATTCGGCCACTCTGCCACCTCTCCATCAGTAATACTTTAATTAGCCAACAAAAAGCAATCGATAAACTTCCTTATAAAGGTGGGCTGTATGATACGACAAAGACTTCATAAATGCAACCAAAGAGAATTCTGGGATAACACAAAACAACAGTAATGCCATCAACCAAAGGCTCGCAACGTAAAACAAACTAAAACTAAAAAAATATTGGGCTTTTAATGGACTGCTATCTGTTTCATGTAATTGCCGCGCAGCCATAACTAAATTCATCATCCAGGTAAAACCGATCAAGAAAAGAACCGCTCCCTCATAAAATGGCTCCCTACCCAAAAGTTTTAAGAACGCATATACCAATATAATGGTTGCCGTATAAATTGGCAGCACCAAACTTGCAGCGGTAGCCAAAGGAGCAAAGAAACCAAAAAGTTTTGAAGTTAATCCCTGCCCAAAAATAAAAATATCCTTTAAATCATACAAAAAGAAATTGGATAATACATATATGCCCGCCCCTAACAATAACCATGCTTCTTTATCCGCTGGCAAATTTAAAATATGCGTTTGAAAAGCTAAACTAATAGCAAATATTAGCGGAAGACATGCCAAGAAGAAAATGATCTTGCAAAACGAAAAAAAACCTTCCTTCATGGCTAGCTCCTTGGAGTAATGCGTTTAATGCCTCCCATATATGGGATAAGCGCATCAGGAATAATGACATCGCCTTGGGGGGTTTGATAATTCTCTAGAATAGCAACCATGGTACGGGGAAGCGCTACGCCTGAACCATTCAATGTATGAACAAAACCTAATTTCTTACCATCCTTACCCTTATAGGAAATATTAGCCCGACGCGCTTGAAAATCCTCAAAATTAGAACAAGAAGATGCTTCAAGCCATTTATCCATACCCGACGCATAAACCTCAATATCGTAACACTTAGCCGCCGCAAAACTAATATCACCAGAAGCCAGCATTAAAACCCGGTAAGGAATATTTAATAATTGGAATACCTTACACGCATCCCCCAAAAGAGTTTCTAATTCTGCGTATGAAGTTTCTGGACGCACAAATTTAACAAGCTCAACCTTATCAAACTGATGGATACGGATTAACCCCCTAGTATCCTTCCCATAGGACCCAGCTTCACGACGAAAACACGGCGTATACGCCGTATAGTATAAAGGTAATTCTTCTTCTAAAAGAATCTCATCACGGTGGATGTTCGTCACTGGCACCTCAGCCGTGGGGATTAAATACAGATCATCCGCCCCCACATGGTACATATCTTCCTTCATCTTAGGTAGCTGACCTGTCCCAGTCATCGATGCAGCATTCACCAAAACAGGTGGAGCCATTTCTCGATAACCATGCTGACTGGTATGCAAATCCAACATGAAATTATATAAAGCCCTTTCTAAACGGGCACCTAAATCTTTATACAAAATAAAATTTGACCCGCTTAATTTGGTGCCCCGCTTAAAATCAATAATATCCAAACCCTCAGCAATCTCAATATGGGTCTTAGGCTTAAAATCAAACTTAGGGAGCTCACCCCAATGATTGATTTCCTTATTTAACTCAGGACCACCAATAGGAATTGAACTATGCGGCAAATTAGGCAAACTAATCAACGTTTGATAAATTTGATCATCAATAGCCTTAATTTGGGGCTCTAAAGCATCAATTTCCAAGGCAATGGCCTTCATTGAGGCGATGGTGGCCTTAGGATCTTGTTTGTTCTTAATCAACTGCGTAATCTCATCATTAGCCGCATTCTTCTTGGCTTTTAAATCATCCCCCTTAACCACTAATTGACGACGGCTAATATCTAATTGCAACAATACTTGCAAATCAATGTTAACACGTTTAGCTGCTAAGCCAGCCTTTACAATATCCGGGTTTTCTCTGATGAATTTTAAATCTAACATCTTCTTTTTCTTTTAATTTCTTATCGTTAAGGGTTAAATCTATTTGTTTTAATAGCAGTTGAGGCGATATTGGTTTGGCAAGATAGTTCTCACCGCCTTGCTCATAACAATTAATAATACTAACAGGCGAATCCATCGTTGTTAAAAAAAGCACAGGGATATTACTCGTTAACTCATCTGCTTTTAAGATCTTACAAACTTCTGGGCCATTAATATCGGGAAGGTTATAGTCTAAGACGATCAAATCCGGCTGTTGACGGGCCAAATCAATACCACTCCTACCATCATAAGCTTTAAGCACGCTATAACCACCGCGCTCAACTGCCGCACAAGCCACCTTCTGGTCAACCTCTCCATCATCAATAACCAAGATGGTGATATGCCGATTATTCACCTTAGGCTTAAAGATATTTAAGACTTTATTTAAAATCATGGTGATATGTTACCCTAGCAGTCCCCTCGGTGTCAACCTTTAATGCACAAAAACTACTAAACTGCCGCTGAAGCATGCCGATCCCTTAATGCCATTTCAATTTGCTTTAACAAAAGGCTACTGCTGATGGGTTTTAACAAATAATTCTCTGCACCATACTCATAGGAATCAAGAATTAACCGAGGCGCATCAAGCATGGTTAAAAAAATAATAGGAATATCCTTAGTAGATGCATCCTCTTTTAAACGGCGGCAAATCTCAACCCCCTGGATATCCGGCAAATTTACATCAAGAATAATCAAGTCAGGCTTATGCCTAAAAGCCAACTCCAACCCCATTAACCCTTTATTTGCTTTTAAGACATTAAACCCGCCCTTAATAGCCGTATCGCTAACCAAATTTAAATCATCAATATTATCATCAACAACTAAAACGATGGAATTTTCCCTGCGCGAAGAACCAAAAAACTTGAACAATTTCTGCATAAACATAACTACAACTCCTTTTTATAATAAAATAATGAAATAAATTAGTTTGTGATATTAGCTAGGCGTTTGAATTATGTCAAACGAAATGAGGAAATAAAAACAGTTAATTCTTAAATCGCTTTCTATCCTGCAGAAATCTTGGTTATACTGCCATAAATGGGGATTAAAAATGCAAAAGCAATGACCACTAAAAACAAACCGCCCAAACCCAATAAGATGGGTTGTATCAAATGAACAATTTGGTCCATCTTGACTTGGGCACGCTGTTGAAAATATGCAGTCAAGTTTTCACAATAGGCAGGTATTTGAGCCGATTCTTCACCACGACGTAAGGTGTGAACAATCACTGGCGGAAAGAACCCATCTACCGCGATAGATTCCCAAAAAGATGAACCTCCTAAGACATGGTCGCGACAAAAAAGAAATCTACGGCTAATCAAATTGCCCATACACGCCTCTAAATCAGCTAATGCTTTTAATAAGGGCACCCCGCTCTTAAGCAATACCGATAAATTTAAGAAATAAAAGGATAGGGCAGACTCCTTTAAAACAACCCCAATTAATGGGATTTTATAACTAAATAATTCCAACTCATCGCGATGTTCTTTACAATAATGATAAATGGCAAATCCAGAAATAACAATCAGCGCTACCCATACGCCCCATGTCTTTTGCAATAAAGCGCTAATCATTAACACAAAACGGGTCGCTGGATTTTCCATCGCCTCGGTCGGTAGTAACGCTTGCAATTTAGGCACCACATTAAGCGATACAAATAACATCACTGCCACCAGCAATACAAAAACTATCAACGGATAGACTGCAGCATTAATCACTTTATTCTTTACTTCCCCACACCGTTTAAAATAATCACCTAAAACAGCAACTGTTTCTTTTAATTTACCGCTACTTTCTCCCGCATATAGCGTGCTATGCACAATCCAAGGCATCGACTGCGAAAAAGCCAAGGCCTTACTTAAAGACTCACCTTGAGACACTGCCTCTTGAGTTTTAACTAAAATAGGCTTGAGCACTGGATGTAAGGTGGTTTCTGTTAAAGCAGCAATAATCTGATTTAAAGGCATCCCGGTTGTAAACATATTATGAAAATCACCGAAAAATCCTGCCAAAACTTCACTACTAATGCTACGGCCATTAAATATTTGCTTAAATACACGCCAATAATCTACCTTTAAGGCAATTAATTCCCATTGATGTTCATGTATAAATTCCAAAGCTTGCGCTTTTTGCCCTTCATAAACGCCGCTGATCTCTTCCCCTGTCCTGCTTATGACCTGATATATCCAAACCATTATCCCAATACCCTCATAATTTCGTCCAGGCTAGTCACCCCTTCATTAATCAAACGCTTACCATCTTCGGTAAAACTGATATACCCCTGATGCACCCCTATTTGCTCCTGTAATAAATCCCACTGGCTTTTGATAATGGCATTTTTAATCGTGTCATCAATCGTGATAATTTCAGCCACCATGGTCCGGCCTGCAAAACCTTTCACACAGGCATCACAGCCTGCGGGTTCATAAACATCCTGAACCTCATGTGATAAATATTTACGTAAATAGGGCTTCACGGTCTCCTTCTTAACGGTCTTTAAACATTTACACTGCGAGCATAATTTGCGCACCAGTCGCTGGGCCATGATCATGGTCAAGCAATGAGCAATATAATGCGCTTGAACCCCTAAATCATTAAGCCTTAATAACGCATCCAAGGCGCGGGTCGTATGTAAGGTGGCGAAAACCTTATGCCCGGTCATGGCCGCGCGCATAGCTTCCTGGGCAGTTTCAGCATCACGGATTTCACCGATAAGCATAATATCCGGATCATGCCGTAAGAACGCCCGGACAGACTCACTAAAACCAATGCCGCGGGCTTCCTGAACCTGTAACTGCGTCGTCAACGGCAATCGCACCTCAACAGGATCTTCCACCGTGACAATCTTGCGGCTGATGGATTTTAAATAATTAAGCATAGCGTACAAACTGGTCGTCTTGCCGCAACCAGTTGGCCCTACAATTAAAGAAACACCGTCTGGCCTGATTAAATTAGCCTCAATCAAATCCCAATGCTTCATGCCATATCCCAAATCAGTCAAACTCATGGCTGCCTTATCTTTATCCAATAAACGCAATACCAAGGCAGAGCCCTGAACGCTTGGCACATGCGACACCCGTATGTCTAATTCACGATTTAAACAATATTGCGTAAAACGCGCGTCATGAAAATGATGAAAATCACTGATGGTGACTTCTGCTTTATTAAAAATAATATTAACCACCCGCGGCAATAGGTTAAGCCTTAACGAGTCGACAAAAACCAAGATACCATCCACGCGAAAACGGATCTCCACAGCCTTCGATGATGGCTCAATATGGATATCACTGGCCCTGGATAACAACGCCTGCCGGATCAATTCTTCAAACCAAATCAACAGTTGGTCCTTGCTTTCAAATTGTTGCGGGGCAGCTGTTGCACTTAGGGTATGCTGACCCAAGGCGTGACGCACAACACTTTCTACACCCAAATAAAAACGCAGCTGGGAACCTGCTTTAATGGTAATCATGTCGGTGCTTGCTGTATCATCCGTACGGCTCAACACCACTGATGGTTGACCTTCAGTCTTTAATGGAAAAATACCCTTTTCTATTAAAAATTCCCAACCTAATAGCCCTACTAAATCCTCATCTAAAATATATTCACCTGTAAATAATTCCCAACCTACTTGATGCGCCAATGCCCGAGCCAAATCTAGCTCATTGACAAAATTATAATGCTTCAGCACCTGGCCTAAACGTGAATTGCCATTGCTTTTTTGCACCTTTAAGCAAAAGTTCAATTGCTCTTGATTTAATACACCTTGATTAATTAAATAGGTGCCAATGGCTTGTGTTTTCATTAATTTAACCTAAGCTGTTCCTCTTGACCGTCCTCATAAACAATGAGTAGGCCTTTATCATTAATATGTTTCACCTTGCCATCAGCAATGCTGTCCCCTTCATGAACAATGACCCCAGCCCCATTGACTTCAATCACCGCTTCTTTAAAATCACCCGTAGCCATTAAGGAAATTAAACGCTTAACAATGGGTTCCTGAGCAGAAAAGGATGCAACAGGCGCTGTAAAAACACCGCTTTTATTTAATTCCGCCAGCTTCACCTGCACTTCCCGCTGTTTTAATTCAATATTAGCTTTTTCTAGATCCAGGCTTAACAACTTAATTGCCTTAATGCGATTCTCTTCCTGATGAATATAATCATCCATATCGGATAAGGACTGCGGTTGGGCTGGCAATGTTTCCGCTTGTGGCTGGATTATTGGCATCTTATCAATCACTACTTCCGCCTTAGATTCAATGACTTGCTGATCCCCCAGCATACTCAACTCATCCGCATAACTTGCCCCCACCACTTGAAAAAATAAGATAAATAAAAAAGTCAATAGCATCACACCCTCCTTGGTGGCCCAAATAAATCAACGGCCATTTCAATGTTCTTGTCAAAACCCTCTATCTTCTTAATCTCAATAGGTAAAGCTTTCTGTAAATCGCCTAATGCCTTTAGAATCTTAATATACCCTTCTGGGGCGCTTACTTCGCTAAAGGAAACCTTAAGAGATATCGCATCCACCCCCACAAAACGTGAAGGCACAAGCGCCTTAGACACTTGCGCAACATCCTTGGCATTGGGCAACTCAACAATAAACTTAGCATTCGCTAAATGTGCAGAAGCACGCATCATTTCATATAAATATTGATAAGAAGATTCAATGCCCATCAAGGGCGTTGCCGGCAAATCGCTGATTTCCTCCACTTTTAATTTAGCCACCACTATTTGCCGACTTAAATCCTGTAAATCACGGCTACGCGTTTGCCCGTTTTGCCATAAACCAAAAGCCAAATATAAACACACGCACAAGCTCCCTATGCTCATCCAAACAAATGATAAATTCATTTCCCCACCTCCCCTGTAATATCAAGCGTGATTACTTGCCCCAGCACCTTTTCAACCATGGCTGCTTCTAATTTGGCCTGCTGAAATAGCCCTGTTAATCGAAAGGTATTTGCCATCACCATCACTGAAGCAGGATATACAGCCCCTTTAAACACCCATTGCCCTTGAACCGTAGATATAATCTGCCAGTCTTTTACTCGATACCCAAAAGGGACTCGTCGATAAAACTCATAATACAAACTGGCAAAATCAATGACTCCACCTTTATACAAGAGTGCCGCAATCTTTTGTGCATGCATTTGTTTTAATTTAGATTGTAAGTCTTCCATGTATGCCAGTGCCTGATGAAATTCCTTTGTTTGATGTTGATTATACCCCCAGGCCAAGCCATAGGTGCTTAAGCCCAACAACACAAAGAAGAAACTCAATGCCCCAACCTTAAGGCGATTCACAAAAACCTGTTGACGCCTTTGGCGTAAAATATCCTCAAGGGAACGAAAATGCATATTGAATTTAGCTAACACCAAACCATCAATACAAGGACAAAGTGAATCAAATGATTTGATATTAGCTTGTGGGAATTGAGCAGTTAACGCTTCTAGCCAATTCATCTGATTAGTGCTAATTGACATGGGCTTGGAGCGCGCATCAGGAACCTCTGAAAGATACGCTTGCAGGGAACGCTTAAGCTCAGACACCAAATGCGCCTCGTCCTTAATCACCAATCGACGCGGGCTGTTAAAACGATTGCCCTCAAAGATACTGATCACCACGTACGCATTTAAATAATCAATGCAAACAGTAATCTTTTCCGGCGATAATAACCCTGCATTATTTAAATAAGCCCTCAGACCAACACCATAAGGCACCAATTGTTCCACCTTTAAGGGCAAGAGCGCATCATATACCGCATTGACCTTGAGCTTATCACTGCCGATCACCATAAATTGATTGTGCCCCACCCGCTCCGCCTGGATCACATAATTGGCAGGAAAACAGGCCGCAATCATCCGCTCTTTTTGAATAGGCTGCGCTTCAGGCGCTGAAATTAATTTAACTTCATAATCCAGGAAGGCCGATAACACATGGCGGGCATGGCTTTCCAATAAACGTAAAGCCTGAGGACGCGGTGATTGTTGGCGATTGCCGTTTAATTGAAAATATAGTGGTTCATCAAAAAGAATATAGACCATCATTACACCTTCTTTGGCGTGATAAAGATTATTAACTCGCTTTTATTTTCTTTCTTGCTGTTGTATTCAAATAAACGCCCCAATACCGGCATCTTGGAAATACCCGGCACCCCTTCCTTGGTGGTGGCTTTGGAAGTAGTAATAAGACCACCGATGGCCACTGTTTGTCCTTCTTGTAATTTCACCAGGGTGTTAATAGACTTGGTCGTAGTTTGCGGCGCTTCGACGGTGGTGTTCCCAGAGGTAATCGTGCGGATTTTATCAATGGTGGTGACAACTGGCGCCACTGACAAATAAATTTGATCACCGACAATATTGCCAAGCAAGCGCATGGTTACCCCTTCTTGCACCTGCGAGGTGGACACTGAAACCACGGTGCCGGTTTGAGTTGTTTCAATACTGGAGCGGTCCACAAAACTTTGTGTTGATCCCACCTGAATAATAGAGACTTGATTGTTCAACATCACCACGCGCGGCTGGGATACCACTTCCACCTTGCCTTGTTTAGCTAAGGCATCAAGCACAAAACGTACCCCATTAGTGCTCACTCCTGAACCGCTGTTAGAACCATCGGCTGAAAAGGTAAAAAAATTACCGCCGGTGAAATTACCTGAAGCAAAATTTGTGGCAAAACCTGCACTATTGAGGGTTTTTAGATTTTGCGCCAAGGCATTCCAATCAATACCTAAACGATTTTCATCATTAAAGGAAACTTCAACCACCTTAACATCGACTTCAATCTGTTGGGTCACACGTTTGTTAAGGTCTTCAAAATATGAAGCCACCTTATCTAAGACTGATGATGTGTCCGATACAATCACGGATCCACCTGATTTATTGATAGAGAATTTTCCTGTTAGGGATAACAATGTCTTTAAATTCTCACCCACATCATCCCAAAATGAAATCCCCTGGGAACTATTCTCAACAATAACCTTGGCACCTAATTTCACCTGCTGATTCACTGCTGATTGTTGTCCGCTGCCGGAGGCCGTATCTTGAGGCTGGACAAAGGATTCATTACTGATGGTGTCGCTAAAGCCCTGGGTCACTGGAGGCAATATCACGCGAAAAACCCTGGTTTCCTGGGCTAAAATAATCAAATCCCCATGTTGTGCTTTAAAACCGTAATTTAACGGAAATAAGATATTCTTTAAGGCCTTTTCAATAGAAACGCCTTTAAGATCAACACTGATCTTCTTATCCTCAACGCCTGGCCCTAAAATCGCATTATGATGTGTGGCGCGCCCAATGGATTTAATCAAATCACTTAACGTGGTATTAATGGATTTCAAGGTAATTTGTTGCTCAAACACTGTTGGGAACTCACTTGCTTCCTTTAATACGCTAGGCTTCAGCTCTTCCTTGGGCGCCATAACTTGTGTTCTTTGATTGACCGTCGCAAGCAGTGCCGGCACAGGCGCATTAGCGCCCCACGCCTCATGCATAATCTTGGCACGCTCAACTTCCGTTAACGTATTTTGCCCTGCATGCGCATTAAGGCAGCACAGTAAGGTCAGCGCTATCGCTATCATTAATCGATGTGGATTGTTCATGATCTTTTTTCTCCTGATGTTCTGTTACTTTATTTCCACTGATGGGATAGGCCGGCGATTTTTGCCACTCGCCGGGTTTAATTAACACCAACTCGTTATGCTCCGGGACAAATACCCCATTAGCAATATGCGCCGGAACCCTGACATCCTGTACAATAGGGGCAGTCCACTGGTAATATGGAAATTGCCCGCCTTGAAATTTAGCGGCAATGGCTTCCATTTGCTCGTTAACACCCGCGCGGTAACCTTGCTCATACACCTGCTTCACCGAGCCTTGCGTTGTGGCGCAACCACTAATACAAATGAGCAAGAGACTAATATTGAATTTATTTAACGCCATAAGGATACTCCTTTGCGCAGCATTCAATTGCCTTCATCATGTCCCCCTTAAATTCATCCACCTTACTCCATAAGAAGTCATTGTCCCTGGCCTCTGAACTCGCCGCCCAATACAGGTACGGATCAGGAATCAAACGCACAATGCCACAGGTACTATCTGTAATAATTAAACTTTCGGAAAATTTACGCTTACGTGTCTCCAGGGTTTTAAGGGCTGAAATCACCGCTGCATCCAAGGACAATTTATCTTTAAGTAAATCAATCACAGCTGCCTCTTGCTTTAAGAAGACCTTATTGGACGCATTGGCCTGGATAGCAATACCGCTTTCCTGACGGGTTAAATCCGCCATTTCTTGGGTAATCGCCACCACCGAACAGCGGTATTTTCTAAAGGTCTTAAACGCATTGGTGATAAAATCAGCTGTATTCTTAACCTTCAATAAAGACCATGCTTCATCAATCAGCAAAAATTTGCGCAAAGGCCGCATCTGAGCTAAGGCCACAAAATTAGTCATAAAGAACATCAAATTCAATAACACCACTAATTGCAAATCACTATAGGCAGAAAGATTAGCCAATTCAAAAACAGTGAAACGGCCTTTAATTTGAAATTGATTTGGCCCATCGAAAAATCCGCCGTAAGGGCCTTTTTTAGTAAACGGGGTTAGCCGCAAGGCGAGGGTTGGGCCCATCACCGAGTTAATACCAAAATCGTCATTAAATTTATTGTCATTAAGGATAGATACCACATCGGAGAGAATAATCTCCCTATCTTT
>CAYNTZ010000065.1:0-10694 GCA_964400365.1 uncultured Planctomycetales bacterium
TCCTCCTTTCCAACAACAGCAGGTGCGTTTGCAATTGTCCTCCTGTTTGCAGGGTGTTGTGTCCCAGCAATTGGTGGTGCGTGCTAACGGCCAGGGGCGCATCATGGTGCCTGAGGTGATGATTGCGACTTCCGGCGTGCGTAATATGATCCGTGAGAAGGCTACAGAGCAGATACGCACGGCTATTCAGACGGGGACTCAATATGGCATGCGCACCATGGATAAGTCTTTAAAAGAACTTTACGAGAAACAATTAATCACCTATGAAACGGCGATTGGTGCGGCGCGTAATGTGGATGAGTTAAAGAGTTTAATCGGTAAGAAGTAACACGTCCTGCCTCCGGTAGGCAGGCATCTTAATAGCAATAACATAGACAGGGGTTGAAATGGCACATAATGTCACGCTTTTACCCGGCGACGGGATTGGACCAGAAGTAGCCAGCGCAATGCGCTTATGCGTTGAGCATACAGGCGTTAAGATTAATTGGGATGTGCAGGAGGTGGGCGAGGTTTTAATCGCTAAAACTGGACAGCCTTTAAGTGAAGCGGTAATTGAATCCATCCGCCACAATAAGACCGCCATCAAGGGGCCGATTACGACCCCGATTGGTAAGGGTTTCCGCTCGGTGAACGTGCAATTGCGCCAAGCCTTGGATCTTTTTGCCTGTGCTAGGCCTTGCCATTATTATGAAGGTACAAAGACCCCGGTGAAGAATGTGAATTTAATGATTTTCCGTGAAAACACCGAAGATCTTTATGCAGGCATTGAGTTTGAGTTGGGCACTGGGGAATGCGATAAATTACGTGATTCCATTAATGGCATGTCGACTAGAAAGATTAAGGCTGACTCAGCCATTTCCATTAAGCCGATTTCTGTTTCAGCTTCCAAGCGTATCATGCGTTTTGCCTGCGACTGGGCCGCGAAGAATGGGCGTAAGCGCGTGACCATCATCCATAAAGCCAATATCATGAAATTCACCGACGGCTTATTCTTAAAGAGCTGCACCGAGGTGGGGGAAGAGTATAAGGATCGGGGCTTAACGGTTGATAATGTGATTGTCGATGCCATGTGCATGCAATTAGTGCAATGGCCGCACCTTTTTGATGTATTGGTTTTGCCTAATCTTTATGGCGATATTGTTTCTGACTTATGCGCTGGTTTAGTAGGCGGCTTAGGGATTGCGCCTGGGGCTAATTATGGCGATGGTATTGCGTTGTTTGAGCCCGTGCATGGTTCAGCGCCTAAGTATGCGGGTCAGAATAAGGTTAACCCAACCGCCTGTATCCTTTCAGGGGTGTTGATGCTTAAGCATTTGAAGGAAGATGCGGCCGCACAAAAATTAGAGAATGCGGTTAAGGCAATTTTGCGTGAAGGCCGGGAGGTTACCTACGATTTAAAGGAAAACCGTAACGACCCAACCATTGTCGGTACTATGCAAATGGCTGAGGCGATTTGCCGTAAAATGTAACAAAACAGCGTTACTAATTAAGAATAAAATAAGCCCTTAAATTAATTTAAGGGCTTATTTTTAATTAGTGCCTGGCACTATTTTATCGCTGTTGTTTATGGGGGTTCTAGCATGCAAGTTGAGGAGTGGGGATTAATTGATTACGCGCAGGCCTATGAGCGACAAAAGGCGTTGGTTAATGACGTGATAAATGGTGCCCCTGACCGTTTGGTTTTCTGTGAACACCCGGCCGTCTTGACCTTAGGCCGCATGACCAACCCAGACAGTTTGCTTTATACACGTGACATGATTGAAGCTCAGGGTGTTGCCATCTATCCCATTGACCGCGGGGGAGATGTGACCTTGCATGCGCCGGGTCAATTAGTGGTATATCCTATTATTAATTTAAATAATCATGGCCGCGACCTGAAGGCCTATATGCAGAAACTTGAGCAAATCGCCGTTGATTTATTGACAGACTTTGGTATATTGGCAGTAAGCATTCCTGGACAGCGGGGTGTTTTTGTTTGTGCGGATAAGATTGTATCCATTGGGGTTGGGGTGCGCAAATGGGTAACCTATCATGGTTTAGGTGTTAATGTGGGCACTGATTTGTCATTATTTCGCTTGATTAAGCCCTGTGGTTTAAATGTACAGATGACATCGATGGAAAAGTTGCTTAATAAGCCCATCCCTATGGGTGTTGTACGGGAAAATTTGATTAAACAATTTCAGAAATATTATTGATGACAAATATTATTCTTCCAGAGCTAGGTGAAGGCGTAACAAAGGCTACTATTGCCTGTTGGCATATTAAGGTGGGTCAAGCTGTTAAGGCCGGGGATGAAATTCTGGAGGTAGTGACGGATAAAGCGGTATTTAACGTTGAGGCTCCATGTGATGGGGTGTTGGCAGCGATTGCTATTCCTCAAGGACAGGATGCCTTGGTCGGCGGGATTTTAGGAAGCATTGCTTAATTTAAGTATGACTGAATTTAAAGCTAAACGTATTTTAATCCTCTATATTTCGCAAGTCTCCGGGCATCGTCAAAGCGCGGTGGCTATTTCCAAGTCCCTAAAGAGTCTTAATCCTGATTGTGACATTAAAAGCCTCAATGGTTTTGGCTACACCTATCCCTTGATGGAAAAGATCATTAATACCGCCTATATGGGGGTGATCAAGCGGGCTCCGCAGATTTGGGAATATCTTTATGATAATCCTAAAATCATCAAGGCCTCAGCCAAATGGAAGGAATCAATCCATAAATCGTCCCATAAGAAATTAAAGCCGTTATTCGATGAATTTAAACCTGACGTGGTTGTTTGTACCCAGGCTTTTCCCTGCGGCATGGTTGCTGATTATAAGCGGGAGAATAATTTACCGGTTAAGGTGATTGGTGTACTGACGGATTATGCGCCGCACCTGTATTGGCTTAATGCGGGGGTTGATTATTATGTCGTGCCTTCCGATGATGCTAAGCTGCGGTATATGGGGGAGGGAATTAAGGAAGAGCAAATTAAGGTTTTTGGTATTCCTATCCGCATGGCCTTTGCGCAGAACAATGACCGTGAAGCGCTTGCGCGTAAGCTTGGGATTGATTTGAATATTCCGACGGTGTTGGTGATGGGCGGTGGGCAAGGGTTAGGCCCCATGAAGGAAGCGGTTAAATCCTTGGTTCATTTGGAGCGTCACCTGCAGCTGATTGTCATTGCGGGCACTAATACAAAGCTATTGCATTGGCTAAAAAAAATTCAACGGCAGAGCAGTAAGAAGATTATCATTTATGATTATGCCAGCAATGTTGATGAGTTGATGGATATTTCTACCTTGATTGTCAGTAAGCCTGGCGGGATGACCACCTCCGAGTGCCTTGCCAAGGGCCTGCCAATGGTGATTATTGATCCGATCCCAGGCCAAGAAGAACGCAACTCCCAGTTTCTTGTTAAGCATGGCATTGCCATCCGGGTTGATGATAAGCGCCATATCGGACGGGAGATTAGTGGGTTGTTGGATAAGCCTTCACAGTTAACCGCGATGCGTCAGGCGGCGTTGAGCTATGGTAAGCCAATGGCAGCTGAAAATATCGCACGGTTCATATTAACCCTTTAAGGCTGGACAAGTTTTGTTGCTTTGTCCGGTTAGGTTATGGGTAATTATTATCTGTATTTGTTTGGCCAGTTCATTACACGTCTCCTGCCTATTCGTTGGTCGTATGCATTAGCTTGTTTTATTTCTGACCTACATTACCTGTTGTCTAAGGCGGATCGCCAAGCGGTTGAAGCGAATTTAAAGGTTATCTTAAAGGTAGAGCAAGTAGACCCGGCGCAAGTGCGGGAGGTATTTCATAATTTTGGTAAGTATTTAGTCGATTTCCTGACGATGACCAAGCGTTTAACCAGTGCCTATATGCAGACTCATCTTGAGGTGTCTGCTGTGGGGCACGTCAATACGGTGCTACAGCAACATAAGGGTGGGATTGTCATTAGTGCCCATTTAGGTAACTGGGAGATGGGAGCAGTGCTTTTGCCTATGATGGGATACCCTATATCCATGATTGCCTTACCACATAAGGATCCGAGGGTTAACCTTTTTTTTAATCAACAGCGGGAGTTTTTTGGGACCCAGGTGGTGCCAACGACGGTGGCTGTCCGTCGTTGTATGGAGCATTTAAAGCGTAACCGTTTGGTGGCGATGTTGGTTGAGCGGGATTTTAGCCAGCATGGCTTGGTGATGGATTTCCTAGGCAAGCCAACCATGATCCCTAAGGGTGCGGCGTTATTTTCGTTAAAGACAGGGGCGCCGATTATCCCGTGTTTTTTTATACGTAAGCAGGATGACTATTTTGACGTTAATTTCCATAGCCCTATTTATCCGCCCGTGGTTCAAGGCGATATTACGGAAGAAGTGTTACGTGCGTATATTAAGCAGTACCTGGTGGTTATTGAAGCGCATATCCGTCAATACCCTTCCCAATGGTTAATGTTCAGGGAGTTTTGGGTTAAATGAAAATAGCTGTTTTAATTCCCGCGCATAATGAAGCAAAGGCCATTGGCCCTTTGGTTGAATCGGTGCGTTTATTGGGTTTTGATGTTATCGTTATTGATGATGGCTCGGTTGACGGTACGGGTGATTTAGCATGTGCCAGCGGTGCCGTGTTGCTGCGTACACCAGCCCGTCGTGGTAAGGGTGGGGCATTAAGGCAGGGGTTTGATTATAGTGTGGCGCAAGGTTACGAGGCAGTTATCCTGATGGATGGGGATGGCCAGCATGCTCCCTCGGATTTGGCTGCCTTTACACGGTGTTATGGGCAAACTCATGCGGATATTATTTCCGGCAACCGCATGGCTAATCCGCAAGGCATGCCCTTGCTGCGGTTGCTTACCAATCATTTTATGTCGTGGTTGATTTCATTATTTTGCCGGCAGCCGGTGCCAGACACCCAATGCGGTTTTAGGTTTATTAAAACCGATGTGTTAAGGGCAATTAGCATTGAATGTTCTGGTTTTGAAATTGAAACGGAGATTTTGATTAAGGCTAGCAAGAAGGGTTTTAAGGTTGCTTCCGTGCCGATTCAGTCAATTTATCGGGATGAGATTAGCAAAATCAAGCCGGTTAAAGACACCTTGCGTTTTATTCGTTTTATCCTCAAAGAGGGTTTTCGTCGTGAAGGTTGATAATTTCCTACCTAAGGCCTTGTTTATTTCATTAGCCTTGCATACGGTGTTTATCTGTTGGACCTACCTGATTAAGGTTAATGACCCCAAGCAAAAACAGTTAACCCAAAAGCGGGTGGAGATTTCTTACCGGGCCCCAAAACCTAAGGCGGTGGATGTCCAGCAGCGTCCTATTAAGCCGGTACAACAGCTTGATTTAAGTTCATCCATGCCTGAGGCAAGTGCTGAATCCCTTCCGGTTAAATTAAGCCGGGAAGGTCAAATGATGCCTGGGCAAATGACGTCCATGTATGAACGTAAGCCTGAAAAAATACGCAGCATGCAGATGACCCGCCGGGTGTCAATTACGCCGATTAAATCTGAGAAAATAAATAATCCGGCCTATGCCGCTTATAATGAAATTGTCCGCAGTCGCATCGAGGAGAAGGTTTATGTTAATTATAATAGGATTGAGCAGGGTACGGTGTACCTAACCTTTATTATTAATGCCCAAGGCCAGCTGAAAGCCGCCCAAATCATTGCGGAGAAGACCAATGCCTCTGAGCGCCTGCAGGAAGTTTCTATTAAAAGCTTAAAAGATGCGAGTCCTTTTCCAGTATTCCTTAAAGGAATGACCTTGCCTGAGTATAGTTTTAATATAGAAGTGCAATACCAGGTCCGCGACTAGAATTAATAAATTATTTTTCCCTGCTGAAAAAGCCAATGCTGTAACCCATTGGTATTATTTTAAGTTAGCGCTTTCCTATAACTTATCCGATGCCCTTGACAAGTAAGGGTTTATGTTAAATACTCATAGTAGTTGTTAATGTGAGGAGCCCCAATGGATAAGGCAATACGAAGATTGGTAGTCGCGCTGGTTATATCAGCCTTTAGTGTTACTTCCCTGGCAACTCCGCCTGCCTTTGCGCAGGAAATGCCTGTTTTGCCTGTGCCTGGGGTGATGGTGTCCTTAAGCCCTGCCTTTACGCCCGCTTCCATTAAAGCAATAACGATTAATCCGGATAACGCCTTGGCCTTTGATTTCTTAATTGATCAAGGGGATTTGCCCTTATCCCCAGATGCTAAGAAAGAAGAGTATCAAAAGCTGGCGAAGTATTTCCTGGCTTCTTTAGCTATTCCTGAAGAAGACCTGTGGGTTAACCTTTCCCCTTATGAGAAGCAACGTATTATTCCGGAAGCTTTTGGTAAGACCGAGATGGGCCGTGACTTATTAGCCATGGATTATGTTTTAAAACAAATCACGGCATCTTTAATATACCCGGAAGAGGGATTAGGTAAGGAATTTTGGGATAAGGTTTACCGCCAAGCCTATGAACAATTTGGCACCACCCAGGTGCCGGTCAATACCTTTAATAAGGTGTGGATTACCCCTGATGTGGCAGAGGTCTATGAGAAGGGGAACACCGTTTTCTTAATTAAAAGCCATTTAAAGGTGATGCTCGAGGAAGATTACTTATCAATGACAAAGAATTTATCGGTTAAGGGTGGGGCCCAAGGCGCTGATCAAGCTGTTGCTGGGGCAGGGGATATCAATAAGCTTGGGAATCAAATTGTCCGTGAAGTGATTTTGCCGGCTATTGAAAAGGAAGTCAATGAGGGGAAGAATTTTGCTACCTTGCGCCAATTAAATGATGCCTTAATTTTAGCTACTTGGTATAAGAAGGCCTTAAAGGATTCTTTATTAGGGAAGGTTTATGCTAATAGGGGCAAGGTTAAAGGGGTTGATCAGCCGGATGTAAAGGCGAATGAGGAAATCTATCAGCAATATTTAAAAGCGTTCAAGAAGGGCGTATTTAATTTTATTAAGGAAGACACCGACCGCTATACCCAAGAGGTGATCCCGCGCAAGTATTTCTCGGGGGGGTATGCTCTTGAGCGTCAAGAAGGGCCTGATGGAGCTATACTTGGTTTTTCTGAACGTGTTATTTCAGTGTCGAAGAGTGCAGCGATAGCGGTTATTAAGAATATGACATCTTTCCAGCTTGATTCAGCTAAAGTAGTTGTTCTTGAGACGTCTGATAAAGCCTCACAATCTCTTGTAGCAAAAGGAGATGAAGTAGAACAGTTGGTTAAAAAAGAACAAGTTCTTGATGTAGTTGACGGAGAGAAAGAGATTTGGGTTAGGGCAGGTAAGCGTCTGGCCTATAGGGTTTATGTGGATCCAAAAACACAGCAATTATTCTTAACAGGATATTCTGCTAATGGATCGAAACGATTGTCTTCAACCCCTAGGATGTTGAATTATGTTTCTGGGGATTCAAATCAAGGTAGCAGGGAGTTTTTTGTAGGGTCTGCTATTAATGATTCGTCAGTAAAGGGGGGGAGGGCATATTCAGTTAATGATACGGGGTTAGCTGATACGCATTTCTCTGTGATATCAGAACGACGTAGCGAAGGTGGGTATGATATAAGGGTTCTTGCTAATGCTCCTGCACTGGTGCGTAAGAATGTTCAATATAAAGAAGGTCAGGTTGTTTTTGATGGGATTTTTGATGCAACAACGTTTTCTGTTAATCAAGCAATGACCGCTAAGACTAACAGGAGTGAAGAATTAAAGAGTAGGGTATGGGGCAATCAAGATCAAGAAATTGTTATTGAAGAAGCGCTTAAAACGTATAGCAGAACAAATACCTTAAGCATTCCTGCAGCTAAATTTGGGGATATGTTATTGATAGATTTTTTAGAAAAGTTAGGCATTAATCCTGGGGTCTTAATAAATCCAACGTATGGCAGGGCTTTAATGAGGGTTAATTCTTTTGATCCAAGGAGATTCAATATAAGAAACCCTATAAGGTTTGCTTTAAGAACATATAATGTTTTTTATGATAGGACTAACATTGTTGTTCCTCTTGAACAAGGGGTTTCTATTGATAAGATTAAAAAGGCTTTTAGCGAGAGGGTTAGGGAAAGAAAAGTCTTAGATGAGTTAAATCGAGGCGAATTAAAGGCGCTGGGTTCCAAGACTGAAGAAATTGCGATGGGGAAAAATGAATCGGTGTTCTTACGGGCAGAAGAAGGTTCTAGTTCTGCGGAAAAAGACCAGTATAGTTTTAAAATATCCCGTTTATCGGATGGTCGATTAAGCATTGAGAAATATTCATTTGATGGGTCAACGCCAGTTGCGGGAAATGCATCGTTTATTTTGCCAGCAGGTCAAGATGCAAGGGTGTATAATCTTGTTTTTCAGGACATTGATCTTGATCTACTAGTAGGTTCTCAAAAGTTGCGTGTTGACGTTGTTGATAGGGGGGATGGTGGGATATCGATTTCTAAGATGCTTCCAGCAGAAAGTCGTGGGTACTCTGGTTTGAGATATCGGACGTATACGGATCATCAGCAGGGTAAGAAAGCTTTTTTAGATGCTGCAATGGCGAGCAAGCGGGATATCGCTTCAGTAGTAGAAGATATGATTATAGACTTACAGAATGAATTAAGCGGAGAACGGGTTGCTGAACGTCAGGCCAGGGAGATTTTTAAGAATCCATATAGTGCGTTTGAAAGATTCTTTCAAGGTCTTTATGGCGTTGATTTGTTGACAGGTTTTCCTAATATGTCGTTAGAGCAGCGTCGTATTGCGGTTATTATTGCTAAGGGGCTTGCTGAGGAGGGGGTTAGTATAAAGGAAAAAGATGCGGATGGTAAGGAAGTGGAAATGTATATTAAACCTGTTGTTCTTGTGAACAGCGAGAATCAAATAAGGGTGCGGTTTGCTCGTGCTGACTTAATGTTTGGCCTTGGTAAGGCTCAGTTAATGGAAGCAGTATTGACAAAATTACGCAATCTTCAAGCGATGGTGCAAGCAGATGTGACAAGTGATCTTCCATTGGCTGATATGGGTATTTATATGAGGGAAGCGATGCGTGATGATGCGGGTAATATTAGAGCGAGAACTTATTCAGATGCAGAATTGTCTAGAGTGTTTGGTGATAAAAAAGATTCAGCTATGGGATCACCTACAGATTTAGACCCGAATGTCGGTGGTATCGACTTAAACCCAGCCTTCCAGAACCTGCAAATCAAGCGTGATGGGGCAGGGGTTCCCTTACCCATCAGCCAACAAAATATCGACCAGATCAATCTTGAAGGGCTAATCCCTGTCATTAAAAGCATCACCCCCGCTATCAATCTGCCTATCTTTGCTGAAATCCTAAGCGAAGCCGCTGTCCCGCAAGCCTCCTAAAATTTGACAAGCATTTATATCGGTGATAAAGTGTGGCTACCTTTTAACCGATTTTTTTATTTCTAGAAGGGAAAGCCCATCATGGATTTGCATAATCGTTTCGGTGACAAATTAGACAAAGAACCCGGTGGACTGTTGGGTCCTGACGGTCAGCCCTTATCATCACCTGAAGAACTTCCTACAAAGGACTCCCAATCGTCTGAGGTTGACCCACAAGAGCCCCAATTGGATTTCTTTAACTATATTGCTTCCTTAGGCTTTCAAGCCATGATCTTCTTAGGGGAGATGCCAAATCCTATCACCAATCAGGTGGATAAGAATCTTAAACAAGCTAAGTTTTTGATCGATACCTTGAGCCTATTGCGGGATAAAACCACTGGCAATTTAAGCAAGGAAGAGGCTGAATTGTTGAACGGTTCCATTTACGAGTTGCAATTGCGTTACGTTGAAGCGGTTAAAAAAGAGGCTAAATGATCGACGCTAAATTGCTAGAATTATTAGCCTGCCCTGCCTGTGGCGGGGATGTAAGCGAAGTCAATGAAAGAATTGTCTGCGCTGGCTGTGGCCGCCGTTACCCCATTAAAAACGGCATCCCAGTGTTGTTGGCTGACCAAGCGGAGAAGTAAGGATAATTAGGTACGTGTCCCTAATTAACGCATGTCCCTTTAATTGCTATGACCCCTCGTATTAAAAAACTGATTGAAGAATTCCCGCGTCATAAGAATATCGACGCCTTACTGATCACCAACGACACCAATATCCGCTATTTAACCCAATTCCAAGCATGTGAATCTTGGGTTTTGGTCACTAAGTTAAAGGCTTTTTACATCACGGATTTCCGCTACATCCAGGAAGCCCGCGAGGGGCTAAAGGGAGTCGCGGTTAAGCAGTTTAGCCAAACCCCCTGTGCCAGCCTGTTTGAATTAACCAAACAATATAAGGTTAAGCGCCTTGGGTTCGATGAAAAGCAAATCACGGTTTCTCTGTTCAAGCGATTAAAAGAATTCTGCCCCAGCCGTACAAAACTCCTGCCGGCTAATGGTTTGGTGGAGGGGTTAAGGGAAATCAAGGATAAGGGCGAGATAGAAACAACTCGGCAATGCCTAAGACTGCATTATAAGGCCATTGATTTAATGAAGAAGGTGGTGCGTCCAGGGGTTACGGAGCGCCAGGTGGCGGAGCAATTGGAGCGTTTTGTTAAAAAACACCAGGCTGGCTTTGCGTTTTCGCCCATTATTGCCTCTGGGTCTAACTCAGCCTATCCCCATGCCAAGATTACTGACCGGGTGATCCGCAACAATGAGCCGGTCTTGCTTGATTTTGGTATAGAAATAAAAGGTTACAAGTCTGACTTGACACGCAATTTCTTTTTGGGTAGAATGACGCCTCGTT
>CAYNTZ010000066.1:0-10668 GCA_964400365.1 uncultured Planctomycetales bacterium
CTTAAATTGTTCTGCTGACGTAACATTGGGCACGGAAGAAGCCATTGCCCTATCTTGCGTATCAACAATTTGTACCTTCTCTCCTTCTCCCAATCTAAACCCATTACCTATAAACTCAATACCACTGGGAGGCGTATACTCAATAAGAAAATCCTGCCCCTTTGCTTCTAAAGCTAATGCTTGGGCAACTTGCACAACCACTGCTTCTTCTTGAGGCATTACAACAAACATATCTTCGAACCGTTCAAATCCCAAAGATAAGAGATCTTCCAATCCCTTTCCTGATAAATCTTCATACTCATCATACAATGCCATACGCTGAATGAAAGACTTCAGCATTTCTATGTTATGTCGATAATACTCTCTGAATTGTTCTTTAACTTGCTCCGTAAATTTCCCTCGCCCTACCCAAACCGTTGCCCTTATATTCTTCATAATTTCTGCTTGGCGAAGCATCCGAACATCGCGTGAGTTTAACAATTCATTAATATAGGGCTCATTAGACATCAACAACAACGCGCTCTTGATAGAAAATATCTCGCCAGCAAGCAACGGTTGACCACGCACCACCTCAATAGGATCAGATCTTTTATCTCTTTTAATCTCAAAATCATAACCATCAAGAAATAAATCATAAGCCTTAGGCAATAAGGATACAAATGTTTCCGTTGCTATATCCATAGAATCTGGGTTTGTAAATTGCTGTTGTGAAATACGTTTCATAACCAACCGATACAACATCCTAAAAAGATAACTCTGATACTGCCCCGTATTCTGAGGATGATCTATCGCATACGATAAATCAAATTCGCTATAACCCTCTCTCTTAATAGTATTAAGAATTTTACCAACAACTTCAATATCTGCTTGGGTTACGACTGGCTTACTTGTCATGGCCTTACTTACTGGGGCAGCGTCGCCGCTGACCATGGCTAAGGAGCCGGTAGGTTTCAAAAGGCCTGGGATTGGAATAGATGTTGTGCGCTTTAAGACGGTGGCTGGCCCTGGGCCTAACATGGCGTAGTCGAAACCGCCGGAAAAATATTTGCGGGGGGCAGTCTTTGTTACATTTAGATCCTTCGCTTCACTCAGGATGACGGTAGAAGGCTCTTCTTTAATATAATTAAACACGCCTTTTTTGTAAGCTTCAAGATAGCGTTGGTAGATAGCTTCTACGTCATTCTGAGGCATAGCCGAAGAATCTTTAAGTTTATTAAGATCCTTCCCTTCGGTCAGGATGACGCTTTTCTTGTATGACAAGCCGCCGAGCTTGGATTGATTGCCATACACCTGGGTTAAAAGCGCATCTTTAAGCGCCATCTTGTACCAGCTGGCTAAAATCATGCTGTAAAACATCTGACGTAAGGGGGCAAAGTTCTTACCTTCGTTGACTTCGCGTTCGATCTCAGGGAGGATGATTTCGCGAATGATAGATGACGCAACATTGGGCGTTTGGTTTGTTCCCTGGGGTGCTTTAGTGCTTGGGGACACGTTCATTGTTAATTCTGATTGAACATGTCCCCTGGTTGGCATCTCGTTCTTTTCCTTTGCTAGATAATCTTCTTCAAGCATTACTTTTAGATGAGCGCCGCTCACGTAGGCGGTGTTGTTGCGTTCGAAGATATCCGCGCGCTGTGCGACAATCCAGACCTTGTTAAAGGCGTTGACCGGCACCTGGGTTGTGCCATAAAGCTGTTGGGCTTTTGCGTAGACCTTATCCCAAAAGGCCTTACCTAATTCTTTCTCGGGGTAAATCAAGGACGCGGTTAATTGCTTCAACATATAATCTTGGGCTAGTAAATCACTGGCCATCTGGGTTTGTCCCAAATTTTGAGATGTCAGGCGGTCTTTTTCATAGGGTGAAAGATTAACCCATAACTCTTTTTCCGGAACGGTTAAGGCGGTTAGGAAATATTTAATCAGACGATTGGATTCAGCTTTTAAGGCAGGATCATTAGCCGCTAACTTGCTATGCCCCGTATCCATGATGAAATCAAACTTAAAAGGATTCTCCGGATGGACGCGCAGGCCCTTCATCAGCACAGGCGTATAGGCAGGACTTAAGCTTACCATGGTGCCAGGCACAGGCAGATCAGCAGCTCCCTGGGCATAAGCAGGCCTTAAGCCTATGGTATTAACCAAAAAGCAAAAAATAAGCAATAAGCTTGAAAGCCTTTTTAACACGATGAAAATACTCCTACCAGCCGATTATATTATTATAGAGAAAGAGTACCACATGGCAGGGGTAAAAAACAAGCAGGCGAAGCCATAATAAAAAACCATAAGTGTATATAATATAATCACTTATGGTTTCCTTGAAAATAAATTATTTATTTCAACCGAAACTTATCCTGGATGGCAGGAACAACCGCCACCGCAACCACCACCGGTGGCCGGTTTTGCAGCTGGGGTGCTTTCAGATTTTGAAGGGGTTTTCTTCTTGTAGTCGGTTTCATAGAAGCCAGAACCTTTAAAAATCATGCCGGAACCACCACCGATTAAGCGCACCAATTTATTCTTGGCGCATTTTGGGCATTTCTTGAATTTGGCATCAGCCATGCCTTGCATCTCTTCAAAAGAGTGGCCGCAGGCTTCACATTCGTATTGATAGGTAGGCATATATTCTCCTTTATTATCTAAAGGCTTTCTTAATTTTTTCTTTAAACGATTTTCCGTTGCTACCGGTCTCACCGCTCTCCTTGGCAAATTCTTCGAGCAATTCGCGCTGACGGGCGCTTAAATGTGTTGGTACCGCCACCATGACGCGCACGTAGAGATCACCATGTTCAGAGGTACGCCCATGCACATCAGGCATGCCATGACCTCTTAGGCGGAAGGTCTTACCGCTTTGCGTGCCTTCAGGAATCTTCATAATCACTTCTTCCTTAAGGCTTTTGATCTTTACTTCCCCGCCTAAGGCAGCCTTACTAAAAGCTACGGGTAGGTCAAAATGCAGATCCATGCCTTCACGTTTAAATAACGGATGCTCATTGACCTTGATAAAGATATAAAGATCGCCATGCCCACCGGAGCCGACTTCACCTTCGCCGCGAATACGCAATTGCGAATCATTATCCACCCCAGCTGGAATTTTTACTTCCACTGTACGCGTGGTGCGCGTTACCCCACGGCCAGAACACTCTGGGCAATGATCCGTAATCACCTTGCCTGCCCCACGGCATTGGCCGCAGGTTTGCGCCATACGAAAGAATCCGTTGGAAACAACGGTTTGGCCGCGACCGCCGCAAGCGCTACAGGTTTTCATCGCGGATGCTGATTTAGCACCACTGCCGTCACATTTCTTGCAATGCTCGTGACGGGGGAATTTAATTTCCTTCTTTAAACCGGAATAGGCTTCTTCTAAGGAAATTTCTAATTCAAACTGGATATCATGCCCGCGGGAACGACCTGAGGAACGGCCACCGCCGCCCATCTCACCGCCGAACATGCGCCCTAAGATATCACCTAGATCTGCTGAATCACCAAAGACAGAGGAGAAATCTGCACCACGGAAAATATCTTCCGCGGTGTAGTTGGAATCAACCCCTTGATGACCATGCTGATCATAAAGCTGCTTCTTCTGCGGATCAGAAAGCACACCATAGGCTTCCGAGATTTCTTTAAATTTCTCTTCAGCCTGTTTTTTCTCAGCCTCAGGCACGCGATCAGGATGGTGCTTTAACGCTAAGGAACGGTACGCCTTCTTAATCTCCGAGATCCCCGACCCCTTTGGCAAACCTAAAATATCATAATAATCTTTTTTCATTAAATTAGGGACATCCCGATATATTGTTATTAATAATTAGGGACAGCGCCCTATTTAAAATAGGGCGCTGTCCCTAATTTCTTACTTACTTATCACTTGAGGCTTTGAAGTCGGCATCAATGACGTCGTCTTTTTTATCCTTGTTTGGTGCATCGCCTTGAGCGCTGCCTTGATCACCAGCACCGGCATCCGGGCCTGCACCTTGGGCAGCATCAGCTGGATTGCCTTGCGCGGCAGACGCCTTATACATTTCTTCAGCTAACTTATGGCTGACCTTTTGTAAGGATTCCATGCCGGATTTCATGGCATCGATATTCTTCTCTGTCACCGCTGTCCGTAGAGCAGTTAATTCCTTTTCAACCGCTTCCTTTTCAGTAGCTGAAACCTTATCGCCGTAATCCTTTAAGGCTTTTTCCGTCGAGTAAATCAAGGTATTAGCTTGATTAGTCATCTCAGCTTCTTCGCGGCGCTTTTTGTCTTCTTCCGCGAATTTCTCAGCTTCCTTGACCATTTTCTGAATTTCTTCTTCAGATAATTTGGTCTTGGCCGTAATTTGAATCTTTTGCTCCTTGCCGGTACCCTTGTCCTTAGCCCCAACATGCACGATACCGTTAGCATCGATGTCAAAGGTGACCTCAATTTGCGGGATACCACGCGGCGCAGGTGGAATACCCACTAGGTCAAAGCGGCCAAGTTCGGTATTGTCGTTGGCCATCTGACGCTCACCTTGCAAGACACGAATGGTCACCGCACCTTGATTATCTTCAGCAGTTGAGAACACTTGAGACTTTTTGCTTGGGATGGTGGTGTTGCGTTCAATTAATTTAGTAAACACACCGCCCATGGTTTCAATCCCTAAGGTTAACGGTGTAACGTCGAGCAATAAGACGTCCTTGGTGTCCCCGGTGATGATAGCCCCCTGAACTGCAGCCCCTAAGGCCACACATTCCATGGGGTCAATACCACCTTCGATCTTTTGACCGACTTCCTTTTCAAGGAAACTTTGCACAATCGGCATACGGGTAGGCCCACCGACTAAAACCACACGGTCAACCTTGATATCTTCGCCTAATTTAGCACCCGCGTCCTTGATGGCTTGACGCACCGGCCCACGGCAACGGTCAACCAGCGGGCTAATTAAAGATTCTAATTTCGCGCGGTCGATTTTCATATTCAAATGCTTTGGCCCTGAGGCGTCAGCGGTAATATATGGAAGATTAACTTCCGTCGACACGGTGGATGACAACTCAACCTTAGCTTTTTCCGCCCCTTCGCGTAAACGCTGGAAGCTCATCTTGTCATTGCGCAGGTCAATGCCGCTTTCTTTCTTGAATTCAGCTATAATGTAATCAATCAAGGCATTATCCATGTCCGTACCGCCTAATTGATTGTCCCCTGAGGTGGATAACCCTTCAAAGGTCGCAGCCTTGGAAGCCGTATCCCAACCCATTTCAAGGATGGTGACGTCGAGCGTACCGCCGCCTAGGTCAAAGACCATGATCTTTTGTTCCTTACCAGCTTTATCCAAACCATAGGCCAAACAGGCAGCGGTTGGTTCGTTGATAATACGCAAGACCTTTAAGCCCGCGATTTCACCTGCGTCCTTGGTGGCTTGACGCTGATTATCATTAAAATAAGCAGGCACAGTAATAACCGCACCATCAACAGTTTCGCCTAAGAATTTCTCGGCGTCGGATTTGATCTTTTGCAAGATAAAGGAACCGACTTGCTGCGGGGTATATTCCTTACCGAACACTTTAAACTTATGATCTGTTCCCATTTTACGCTTAGAAGCGTAGATGGTGCCTTCCGAGTTAATAGGCGCCTGACGGCGGGCTGGTTCACCGACGAGCAATTGCCCGTCCTTGGTGAAGGCCACAAACGAGGGGAATGCCTTACCCGATGAAACTCCTGCCCCTTCAGCTGAAGGGACAATCACCGGCCTGCCCCCTTCCATGGCGGCTGCCGCTGAATTTGATGTACCTAAATCAATACCGATTACTCTTCCCATATATCATCTCCTAGTTTATGAGTTTATATTCTTTGCCACTTTTACTTTTGCAGTCCGTACCACCCGACCGCCTAAGGTGTATCCTGTTTCAAATTCTTCCATTACAACACCGTCTGGAAATTCCGCTGTTTCTCCCTGCATTAACACTTCCTGCGCGTTTGGGTCAAAAGGTTTCCCTACGGATTCAATAGGCTTAACCTCATATTTAGTCATCAAGTCCTTCATGTTATTAAAGACCATGCTTAACCCTTTAACTAAATTCGCATCCACACCTTCCTTCGCCTGAAAAGCCTTCAGCGAACGGCCTAGATCATCATATAATTTCAGGCACTCGACAATAACTTCTTCATGCGCGTACTTAATCAACTCCAAACGCTCACGCTCATGGCGCTTGCGCATATTCTCAAATTCAGCCAAAAGCCTGACATACTTTTCCTTCTCGGCAGCCAATTGCTCTGCCAACGCCTCAACGGCAGTCAGTTTTTGCTCTTCTGGCGACAAAATCTCTTCTTGAGGCTGAACGTTCTCGTCCATAACCATGCTTTCCTTAATCTTAACGTTTGTGGCTTAATGTATGCGTGATGTATTCAATCGCAGAGACCACCCGTTCATACTGCATGCGGGTTGGACCTAATACGGCAATACGACCACTGACATTACCTGTTTTAAATTGCGACACCGCCAGGGAACATGAATCAATTTCTTTAAAAGCTAATTCCTGGCCGATATAAATATCAATCTTGCTTTCCAACTGGCGGTTAATCAACTCTAATAACCGCTCTTTCTCTTCAAGAATACGCAAGATGGATTTAATTTTTAAAATATCCGTTTGCTCTGGGTAATCCACTACATAATTGGTGCCTTTTAGGATAAACTTGCTGTTCCAGCCATCCACCGAAATAATCGCGGTGTACTGGGTGATATCAGAGAGCAATTGCGTTGTTTTTTCCATGAGCAATTCTAATTGGTCACGGTAACGCTTATATTCTTGTTCAACATGCCGCTTTTCAGTTTCCAGCAGTTGAATTTCATTCATCAAATGGTCAACATAGTAGCGGTAACCTTGGGCCGTTGGCATACGGCCAGCTGAGGTATGCGGATGGGTTAGATAACCCTCCTCCTCAAGCTCCGCTAAAATATTACGCACGGTCGCAGGCGAACAATCAAGCCTGTGATCATCGGTGATTGATTGAGAACCAATAGGTGCAACGGTCTTAATGTACTGATTGACTACAATCGCTAGGATCCGATCCTTGCGCGCCTGCATGTCTGAACGTTTAACCATAGCTCCTACCTACAATTAGCACTCTCAATGTTTAACTGCTAAAAGTATAGCATTTGTTATTTTTTTGTCAAGAGGCGGATTCTACCGCAATGGCTACAAATATTTACGGTATAGGGCGTGGGCGATGAGCAACGCCAAGATGACAGCGGCGTAGCTTTCTACTTGTGGTGGCCAAACATGGCTGGCTTTTCCAAGCAGGGCTTTAATGTCTAAACCTAAAACAACATATAACCAATTAAGCAATAGCCCAAGCCCCAGCGCACACCCAGCTAGGGAAATCAAATAAATCACCGTAGCGCGCCGACCTAAAAACTTCCGCGTCATCACAATGGTGGTGATATTCGTGGCTGGGCCTACCAGTAAAAACACCAAGGCCGCGCCTGGGCTCATGCCTTTTAAGATTAACGCAGCGGCAATTGGCGTAGATGCTGAAGCACAAACATAAAGCGGAATGCCCACCAACAGCATTAATAACATCGACGAAAACCCTTGACCTAAAAGACGCTCTATCATGGACGCAGGTACCAAATAAGAAATGCCACCAGCCAACACCAACCCAAAGATCAGCCACGGCGCCATATCTGCCAGCAACGCTACGAAGGCTTGGTTCATCCCTTTTCTTAAACGCCCAAGTAATTGTTGATCATAAGCTCCCCCCTTATCAACCTGCAATTCACCTGTAACCAAGGCATCAATGCCTTGCTTGTCCCGCTTACCAAAGATATTTTCCACAACACCTGCAATAATCCCCGTCACAATTCCCGCAAACAAACGAAAGGTCGCTGTTAAAGGATCCAACAAGGCAAAGGACAACATGATGGAATCAATATCTGTCTCAGGGGTGGAAATCAAAAAGGACAGCGTCGCTCCCTTAGATGCCCCATTACGTCGCAAGGCAATCGCGGCAGGAATAACGCCACAGGAACATAAGGGCAAGGGAATACCCACCAAGGTCGCCCATAAGACTGATTTAAAATTAGAGGCGCCTAAATGACGGGTGATTTGCGCGGAAGAAATAAAGGCTTGGATAAGACCAGAAAAAAATAGCCCGATTAAAATATAAATTGAGGCTTGCTGGAAGGTGTCGATAATCGACTGGAAAAGCCCCATAAATTTACCTTTGGGCTAAACAGCATTACTTCTTAGGAATTGGGGCTAAGCTGACTTCAATAATAATGGCTTTATTCTTAAAATAAGTAAAGGTGATTTCTTGTTTCTCCTGCTGATCCACACTAAAAGCCACCCCTTCAGAAACATTATTCTTATAAACTAAAGGCGCTTGAGATAACAGCGAAACATAGCCAGCACCAGCTAAACGATCGGTTAAGGCATTCACCACTGTTGCGGTAAATTCACCACATAATTTCATCATTGAATCATCATCCTCATCATACGGCACCGCAAGCCCTAGGGCTTTAAATATCTTATCTGCAAACTCCGTATTCATAAAGACAACAATAGCGCCCTTAGGCTTATTACGCTGCTTATCTGCATCATTAAGATAAAGGTTAGACACCGCAATAAAGGACGGGGAATTAAACTTATCCATCCCGGAAACACGCATACGCCCTTCATATTCCAAGATGTCCTTAAGCGCAGATTCAGTCGGCGCCGTCGGCATAAGGGCGTTCTTCTCACTAATAGTTTTCTCAACAATTTCTGTTAAGGTGGAAGCCAATAAGGCTTGTTCAAATATCTTTGCCATAGGAAAATACTATACCACGAAGATTTTTAAATAAAATAACTTTTACAAATCCAATTGCCTAATAAAAAGCCTGCTCCATCACGATTAAACCCTTACCATCATATTCTTTTCGCCTAATCAACTGGTCCTGCCGATAAATCTCCTCAAACTGATAAATCCCCTCAACCGTATACAACCTAAACACACCTTCTCGCTTATCATCCTTAAAGTACCCCTCCCTCTTAAGCTTGCCGTTAGCGTAATAAGACCTTACCAATCCCTGCTTTTGGCCAGCCACCACTGACGCGGTATTCATTAATTCACCTGTTTCATAAAATTCCTGCCAATGAGCATCCTCCATCAGCCCATTTTTATAATGCACCTTGCTCAATACCTTGCCACTAGGATAATAATTAGTCACCAACCCGTTAAGCTGATCCTTATCATAATGGCCTCGCCGCAACAGCGGACCTTGAGGATAATATTCGCTCCCCTGCCCCTGCCTTAAACCATTATTGCCTTGATAAACCCCTTTTAAACGGCCAGTTTCAAAATAGTCCCGGATAATGCCAATCTGCTTATCTTTTTTATATTGCAGTTCCCGTTTAACTTGGCCATTAGGGTAGTATTCCTTCCTAAAACCATCTTCCTTCCCCCAATGATAAGGATGATCAATCAAAAGACGGCCATGCTCATCATATTCACGGGCAATGCCATCGATGACGCCTTTAATATAGGGCATTTCACTTTTCACCTTGCCATTGGCATAATAAAGCGTTGCTAACCCGTGCAGTTTCCCATCTCGATAAAAACTTTTCATCTTTAACACGCCTGAGGGGTAATACGCTAAGGCCATGCCTTGCAATTGCCCATTAAGATATTCTCCTGTCCCTTCTACTCGGCCATCAGGATAAAAGGTGCGGAATAAGCCTGTAGGCACCCCATAACGGTATTGGATTGTTTTAATGACACGGCCTTGATCATCATGCTCGTCGTAAAAACCGTCCTTGATTTTTTCTGCGGCAAAGATTGGCAAGGTCGTATAGGAAATAAAAAAAAGAAGGATGCCGAGGGTACGCATATATAATTAATTTACCCTTAGCACCTTCTTAAGTCAAGCAAAGCAATACTTACTTGATAATCACTTTCTTTGAAACATCCTGATCTTGCTTTGGTTTTTCCCTGCCAATGGTCACCGTTAGGACACCATTATCATACTTGGCATCAATGGCCTCTGGCTTGGCATCTTCAGGCAGAGGAAAGGCTTGTGAGAAATATCCAAAGGAACGCTCTTGGCGCACATATTGATTAGGTTTATCTTCCTTTTTCTCGCTGGAACGCTCCCCGGAAATAAGCAAATTACCTTCTTTAACTTCAATGTTTAAGTTACTCTTATCCATGCCAGGGATATCCAGCGTCAAGGTGTAATGATCATCGGCCTGCTTGATATCTATCCTGGGATTAAAATTGAAACCTCCCATACTGCCCATGCTATGGCGCATCAATTGATTCATGTACCGGTGCATGGCATCCATTTCCATAAAAGGATCCCATTCATCCATATACATAACCGGCGCTTGCTGCCATGCCTTTGCTGTAGGCTTAGGCACTTGCTGTTGCTGGGCTAATTGTGTTTCTAAAGCTGCCACCTTACCTTCCAAGGCTTTTATCTGCTGTTTTAGCTGTAAGGCCTCATCACCACTCTTGGCACAAGCCACTCCTAGAGTAGATAGAAAAATAGTTAATCCAGCAATTACTGCATAACGATGATTCATACCACCCTCCTTATGGATTATGTGTGTTAATTATTTAACCTCAAATGCTAAGTCCTCACCTTGAGCATCGACGTTGACCTTCTGCCCTTCCTTTAATTCACCCTGCAATAAACGTAGGGCAATTGGGTCTTGCAATAGACGCTGGAT
>CAYNTZ010000067.1:0-10586 GCA_964400365.1 uncultured Planctomycetales bacterium
ATCTCCGGGGTATACCGCATCTCGATGCGTTGACCAATGAGCTTGCGAATATAACCACGACAGGACGCCAATCCTTCAATGGCGTTCTGAATTTCAATAGGGTCGTCGGACAGCGTACTAAAACGCACCCGTGCCACCTGCAAATCTTTACTGACATCCACACTTAATACAGTAACAAACTTAATCCGAGGGTCTTTAATGTCGCCAAACTGCAATACGGAACTAATCTCTTTCTTCACCATTGCATTAACTTTTTCAATACGTGCCATTATTCACCGCCTAACGCCTTTGCGTATTTTAATTGTTGTTCTTTATGTTTAACCTTACCATCGATAAGCGCTGCGAGCACTTCATCTAGAACCTGCTTCATACGCCCACCAGCAGGAACACCTAAACGCTTCAAGTCATCACCATCAATAGCTAATTTAGCATGTCGATCCACCAATAAATACTTATCAATACGGCGCCTGGCTAACTCATCTGCCCGGCTGCGGAAAAAAACCACTGCTTCAGTTGGATACGGCTTCAGGAAGACATAGGCCCATGAGGCTTTTAAATATTTCGAAGACAATTTACCTAACACCTTAGGAAAAGCCAAAGAAGCCACTAATTTCTTATTATCAACTGTGCTAAAGCCCAACTGGCCCAAAACAAAACTTAAATCATCCGGCTTTTCTTCTTCCAATATAGCCATCAAATAAACCACCCAAGCCTCCACCCCTTTAATGGCATGGCGATAACAAAACTGTAAACTATGGCGCACTTCTTTAACCAAGGCGATACGCCGTTCATTCACATTAAGCTCTAACGGTGGCATCCGTAAGGCATGCAGCTGGCGCAGACGCGCCAAGGGGGCGGCAACATCTTCTTCTTTTAAAATCTTCTTAAACTCCTCAAAATAACGCTGCGGCTTCACCCGATTACTGGCCTTATGGGCAATGGCCTCACGGAAATACTTTAACGTATCTCGATCCATACGAAACTTTAACCGCGCCTCAAAACGCACCGCGCGCAACAGCCTCGTTGGGTCATCAATAAAACTTTTAGGGTGCAAAACCACAATAACCTTACGCTTTATCGCCCCCAACCCACCATAAGGATCAACTAAGACGCCAAAGGTTTCAGGAGTTACGCTAAGGGCAATCGCATTAAGGCTAAAATCTCGACGAAACAAATCATCAGCAATACCCGCTGGCGTTACCGTTGGCAAAGCCCCTGGATAAGCATAAATCTCCCGGCGGGTGCTAGCAAAATCAAGCGCCACCCCATCCAACAACACCACGGTCGCTGTCTTAAACGCCGGATACTGCACGCACTGGCCCTTATAGCGACGGGCAAATTCAACAGCCAACTTAACCGCATCCCCTTCAATCTCAAAATCCAAATCCAAAATCTTGCGCTTAAGCAATAAGTCACGCACCGGCCCACCCACCAAATAGGCCCCCACACCCTTCTCCTGCGCCAATTCACCAACCTGACGCACTAGGCTCAAGGATTTACGATCTAATTTTTCTAATAAATTCTTCATCTATCCTCGTGGATGAAACTCTTTATGAACGGCACGTAAGCGTTCTTTATCCACATGCGTATAAATCTGCGTCGTCGATATATCCGCATGCCCTAACATTTCTTGCACGGAACGCAAATCAGCCCCATGTTCCAACAAATGCGTCGCAAAGGTATGGCGCATGGTGTGCGGTTTAATCGTCTTTTTAATATTGGCCTTTTTAGCGAAAATCTTAATCAAGGACCAAACGGATTGCCGGCTCATCTTCTTGCCTAAACGGCTTAAAAACAACGCATCCCCCGCTGAAGCACCCGCCACCTTAGGCCGCGACTTACTCAAATAAACCTGTATCGCCTCCCGCGCCTTTGCCCCTAGGGGAATAAGGCGCTCCTTACTTCCCTTACCCACCGCCCGTACAAAACCAACATCAAAATTAATGCTCGTCGTCTTTAAATCAACTAGTTCCGAAACACGTAAGCCGCTAGCATAAAAAATTTCCAATATCGCATAATCCCGCAGGGCCTGCCAACCCTTGCCGCGGGAGGCCTCAATCAAAGACTCCACTTCTTTTTGTGTCAACACATCCGGCATGCGCTTCCAAAGCTTAGGGGTATCAACCAAGGTTGTAGGGTCATCCTTGGCTAAATTCTCTCGCACTAAGAAACGGTGAAACATTTTAATTGATGCTAAATGCCTGCCAATGGTCGCTGCTGACATGCCATACTTCTTTAAATCAAACATGAAACCGCTGATATGGTCTCGGGTAACCCTGTCAGGATTGGTGATCTTACGATCAGCCAAATGCTGAGTATACTTCTCAAGGTCGCGCGTATAGGCCATTAAAGTATTCTTGGCCAATCCCCGCTCGACGGATAAATGATTAATAAACTCTAGTATTAATTCTTTCATTGAACCGCTTTAACAAAGAAACCTTCCAATTTATCCGCACGCAACTGGTTACGCAATAAACGGTCAAAGGCACGAAGGTCACTTTGAATACGTGACTTATTACGCAGGGCTTCAGGCGAATCCAAGGACGACTCAAAATACTTAAGCAAATCCGCTAATTGAATTAACTCAGCCTGTTTCTCAGGAACAACCAATTTTTGCATTTCTACAATATGACTTAAAACTTGGCCTATGGTATACCGCGCTTTTTTATCAGAATTCTTATCATCTAAAACAGCCCACAAATCCTTATACCATACCTTAATCAGGGCATAATGTTCCCTGTAATTAGCTGGTGGATTTTGTTCTGGTGCAGGGTATTCCTGAGGCTCTAAGACCGGAATAAAAGACGTATCCTCAACCTGGCCTTTTTTCTTTTGACGGGTAAATTTCTTGCGCAATGGCGTACATGAACTCAAGGCCAAACTAAAAGCTAAAACCATCACCATAAATCCCACCGAATGACGGCAACGTAACAAATTAATCATTCAATATCTCCTCAAATTCCTGTTGATTGATGACGCGCACCCCTAATTGGCGCGCCTTGGCCAATTTTGAACCAGGCTTATCGCCGGTTACTAGAAAATCGACCACACTACTTACTGCTGAAACAACCTTGCCACCCTGCGCTTCAACCTGGCGGCTTGCCTCATCACGGGTGATGCCTTGCAATTCCCCGGTAAAAATAAATTTCTTACCCTCCAGGCGATTGCCCACCCGTTGGGGCTTAGGCTGGCTTAAACCCAAACCTGCTTCTTTAAAACGCCCCATCACCTGCTTGACCTGCGGACGTTTAAAGTAGTCGAGCAGGGATTGAGCCATGACAGGCCCAAACTCGTCAATGGCCAGCAGCTCCTCCTGGGAAGCTTTTATCATATCATCCAAATGACCAAAATGAAGGGCTAAATTAATCGACGCCTTTTGCCCAATATTATCAATGCCAAGCCCATAAATCAAACGCGATAACGGCTGGGCCTTACTGGCAGCGATAGCCTTTAATAAATTATCCGCCTTCTTTTCAGCAAATAAATCCAAGACCAATAAATCCTGCTTTGTTAGCGCATAAATATCCGCCAAATCCTTAACCAAGCCCTTATTCAATAACTGCACCACCACCGCCTCACCTAAACCTTCAATATCCATGGCATCGCGGGAAGCAAAATGCACTAGTGCGCGTTCTAATTGTTTAGGGCAGGCGGCATTTAAACAGCGGTAGGCCACATCTTCCTGTTTTTCTTTAACAAGCGCCCCACCGCACGAAGGACATACACTGGGAGTAGGAAAATGCCCCTTGGTTTTCTTTTCAACCACCTTCACAATTTTAGGAATCACATCACCGGCGCGCTCTAACAAGACCCGATCCCCTTCATTCACATTCAACCGTTTGATCTCATCAAAATTATGCAAGGTAGCCCGCGCAATCATCACCCCGCCGCAAGGCACTGGTTCTAAATTAGCCACTGGCGTAATCACCCCCGTACGGCCCACCTGCACGACAATTTCCTTAATCGTACTGGTAGCCTGATAGGCAGGAAATTTAAAAGCCACGGCCCAACGCGGGCTTTTAAGCGTTGCCCCTAGGATTTGCTGTTGGGCTAGGTCATTAACCTTAATCACCACCCCGTCAACATCATAGGGCAATGACTCGCGCTTCATTTGATACTCCTGGCAATAGGCAATCACCTCATCAAGATTCTTGCATAGACGGCTATTGGGATTAACCGAGATGCCCCAGGCCTTTAACTGGTTTAAAAAATCCCAATGCGTATTTATCTTTTTAGCGGACTCTAAGACACCAAAGGAATGTGCAAAGAACCTTAGATGCCGCTTGGCGGTAATCCTACTGTCTAAGAGCTTCAAGGAACCTGCTGCGGCATTGCGAGGATTGGCAAATAACTCTTCTTCAGCTGCCTTGCGCTCTTGATTAAGTCGAGCAAAATCCGCCTTGTCCATATAAACCTCGCCGCGCAATTCCAATAATTGAGGAAAAGCATCGTGCAGTCTTAACGGAATAGAACGGATTGTCTTGGTGTTATGCGTCACATCCTCGCCGCTTAAACCATCCCCACGGGTAGCACCTAAAATCAAATCACCCTGTTCATATGTTAGCGCACAGCTTAAGCCGTCAATCTTTAATTCAGCCACTAGCTGGGGCGTTTGTCCGCCTAAGCCTTTAAGTACCCGTGCATACCAGGCACGCAATTCCTCAATATCATAGGTATTGTCTAACGAATACATCTTCACCCGGTGGGTCACCGTAGGCAAGGCGCTGTCTAATTGACTACCAATCCGCTGGCTGGGTGAGCTGGGAGTTTTAAGGGCTGGAAATTGCTCTTCTAGGGCCATTAATTCTTTTAAGAGCTTATCGTATTCAGCGTCAGAAACCGTAGGCTGATGTTGCACATAATACTGATAATTATGCGCATCAATGGCCTTGCTTAATGCTTGAATCTGTTGTTTGGCTTGGGCCGTATTCATTAGTACACAATATCAAAACCACCGAATGATTGACGGGCAGGGAGCCAATCAATCTCATGCTTGGTAATTTGATGACGTCCTTCTAATTTAAAGAGTAGATGTTCGATGCGTTCGCGGGGGCCTTCGGCCATTAATTCAACACGGCCATCGGGGAGATTCTTGACCCATCCGGTGATTTTAAGATCATTGGCGAAGCGTTGGGCGGTAAAGCGGAAACCAACTCCCTGGACACGGCCAGTAAAAAAAACATGGGATCGAACCATTGTGGACCTAGATGTATAAGAATAAAAAAGTCGGGAAGGCGGGATTTGAACCCACGGCCTCTTCGTCCCGAACGAAGCGCGCTAGCCAACTGCGCTACTTCCCGAATAAAAAATGCCTAACAAAGTGCGGTATTTTAACAGCTGACTTAGCCCCCGTCAACTAAACTCCGTCAATAGACCAGCTTCAAGCCCTTTCCTGCCATTGCCTATATTTCTGCCTAATAAGGCGCATGGCTGGTTTTTCGATGGCAAAGGTCATCAACGCCGCAGCGGCGATTGATAATGCCAAGGGAACAATTAATACCACCCATGCGTTGGCTACCTTGGCCACATAGAGGTAGTTAATAATTACATAGCCGCAGTATTGATGGATCAAATAAAGGCTGTACGCAATAGTCCCCAAAAATACCAAGGGCTTACAGACTATCCAGGATAAGGCATTAATCACAAATAAATAAAAGATAATGAAATACCCACCGACCACCACATTTGCCCATGGCCTAGGATCATTCAGCAGGCATTGAATACCAAAGCATAAACCCAAGATGCAATAGCGATGAAACACGTGCCCCTTGGTTTTTAAGTTATAAAACAAGATCCCCGCAACAAATAAATGGCCATACTTAAACAAACCCGCCGTAATTACCCACTTAGGCACATCGAGCAATTGGGTGGCTATCCCTATCTTGTAAAGCGCCATCAAAATTAACCAACACAGCCCCCATTCTTCAATATATTTAAGCCCTTTAAATATAAAAACTGAAAACATCAACACATAAAAAGCCAACTCCACCGACAAGGTCCAATACACCCCATCCACCTTCTTAACGCCAAGGTACTCCTGCAGCATGGTCAAATTAAACAAGGCCTGCTTGATGGAAACAGCTAGTTCAAAATGAGCTGCATTAGTCACAACAAAGGTTAAGATAATAGCCGCCCAATACCCTGGAAATAACCGGGAACAACGGGACACAATAAAATCCAAAGGTTTTAATGTTCTTTCCAAACTCATTAGGATGACAAAACCGCTAATCATAAAGAATAGGTGATAACCAAAATGTCCCCAATAAAATTTGAATAAGGCAGGTTGAGGCGCATAAAAGAATTTAGGATAGGTGACCGTGTAGTGATACAGCACGGTGGCTAAACAGGCTAAGCCGCGTAACACATCCAGTTCAGCGAAGCGAAGTTTCAAGGGCGTCACCTTTTAATGTTAATACCGCACACGGATTAAATGGACCCAATGGATAGGGCAATTGGTTTGACGCATTAGTGACCTGCACATGTTCAATGCGCAGATTGGCCAGATGCTGTTCTTTTAGCAAGACCCATAAGGGATATTCCCAATCCCCGCCGCCGAGCACAATGCCAATTTGATCACAATGCTTCTCCCCTAATTGCACTGTACGCTGCCGGTAGGAAGATTCAAATTCCTTTCCCCTAAAGGTCTGCGCTGTCATTGATTGCTGCCAAATGCTTGATGGCCCAACCCAGGGGTGATTAACATTAAGGAATACATACGGCATGGCTGCCATAAATACCACCGCCATCACCACCCATCGCATCTGCCTTGAAACGCTCTCCATCACCACTCCCGCAATCGGACAACAGAGAATAAAAAAAGGCAAATGGAAGCGACTGATCCACGGTTGATACCGAAGCGTCCAACAAAATAAAATAACCGCAGAGGTCAACACCAGCATATACGGCCAAACCCCAGCGTAACGCTTAAGGTTTCGGCAACAGATAAAAATAATCAACCCAAAGAGAATCAAATGAAGCAGATTGCCGCTAATATCCTCATCATAGGTGATGGGTGCAATAGTAAATTTATTCTTAAGATAAATAGCCCGCGAATCATTGATGTCAATATGCAAGAAACTGGCGGTACGGCTCAAGGTTTTTTCAATGGCCTCATTAAGTTGGGGTAATGGCGTGGCTAGGTGTACCCCGAGATTCCTTAATAAATTCCCTCCTAGCACCTTGACATCAAAGGAAGCATTAAGCAATGAATTCTTAACCCCGCGCACTGAGCCAAAGGCTTCTGCATTGCGATAGTAATGCCCTGCATTTAAACTAATCGCGATGAGGCAAATAATCATCACAGCTCCCAGGCGCTTAATGCGACCTACTTTTAAGAAAGACCATGTCAGCCATGCCATCAAAGGAACAGCAATAATATACGCATACCCTTTAGTTAACAAGGCAAGCCCTAGACTTACGGCGGTCGCCACCACATAAAGCATCTTAAAATCATGCTGCAACTTCATTAGAAAGAAAACAAAACAGATTAACCAGAACGTTGCCACATAATCTGTTTGGGTGCTGACTGACTGCAGAATACCCATCGGGACGGTGATCGCCAACAAAGAAGCTACTAACTGTCCTCGACGGGATGCCCCCAAATGTTTAGCTATTAGGGACACGCCCATGACAGCACCCAGCATGGATAGCCACTGGATCATATTAACAGCGGGTTGAGGCGCGGCTAAAAGACGCAGCTGCGTGATGGCATATTCGGCCCAGGGGCAATAATAAAGCTGACGGATAATATTGGTTGGGTAATAGGCGACTGTCTTGTTTTGAATCCAATGCTCAACGCGAGCCAAATGATAGGTCATTGAATCCCAATTATTGGGCGCACTGCTTAAAGCAGTGATGGCGCTAATGGCAAGAATAAAGGCAATACAGCTAAGAATAATTTTTTCATCACGTGAGAATTTGGGATCAACAACGACTAGCGATGCCTGCTTAAAAACAAGCAAGGCCAATATAAAACTCAACGTAGCTAACGCCGACCAAATCAACAACACAGGAAAAGCAGTCAACAGCTCAAATGCACTTAACGTTTCAGTAATTATAGCAACAGCAGTACCCGTCACGCACCCTGCCAAAAGCAAGGATGCCCTCCACCCCATCTTGAAGGATTGCTGTAAAAAATAAGAACTGGTAAGAAGAAAAACTAGGGGAATTAAGGCAGGCATTTAATCAAGACACCTCAGAATCCTGATAAATAGAATCAAACTGTTTCTTTAATGCCAAAGCCGATTTCTGCCTCGGCAACCGCCTTATCATTGACCTTGGCTACACATTTGATAAAACCAGCCTTGGGCAATAATTTAACGCTGGTGACTTCAATCACTAATTGATCCCCGGGCACCACTGGATGCAAGAAGCGCGCTTCGGTCTTGGCTAAATAATAAACCAAATTCTTGCCTTGTAGATTCTTGCTAAAGTAAAAATAAATACACCCGGCCTGGGCCATGGCTTCAATAATCAAAACACCTGGCATCACCTGCTCATTAGGGAAATGGCCGACAAAATGATGTTCATTGATGGACACATTCTTAATCGCGATAAGTTTCTCATTAGGGATGCATTCCACCACCCGGTCGATCATGATAAAGGGAAAACGGTGCGGGATAATCTTCTGAATTTCCTGGATGTCTAATTGCATACTATTTACCTCCGGCTAGAATGTATTTAGCTAGGATATCTGTTTCAATATTAACCGCATCACCCACTTTTTTTGCACCCAAATTTGTTGCCGTAAGTGTAAACGGGATTAAATAAACCGTAAAATCACCCTTGCCTACCTTGCCTACAGTCAAACTAATCCCGTCGATGGTCACCGAGCCCTTGGTGACTAAATATTTACGCAAACCCGCAGAAACCCCAATGGTGATCGCTACAAAATTCTTTTCGCGCTTAATTGATTTGATTGCGGCCAACTCATCGACATGGCCGGTGACAAAATGACCGCCAAAACGGCTGTTAGCTTTTAAGGCTAATTCTAAATTAACACGGCTGCCGGCCTTGATGTATTTCAATGAAGTCGTATTGATCGTTTCCTTCATCAAATCAAAACTAATCTGCTTGGCCTTCTTGGCGGTTGCCGTCAGGCAAACACCATTAATCGCCACACTATCGCCTAATTTAATTGAAGCTGCCAAAGGGCCCACATCAACGGTAACGACGATTAGATTTTGAGATGCCTTAACCGCCTTAACTGTGCCTAATTGTTCAATGATGCCGGTAAACATTAAATATACCCTTCAATAAATAAATCGCTGTCAATTTGCCCAAGCGATACATCTTTTAACTTAACTGTTTGCGCCAATGATTTAACCTTCAGGCCACGGATGCTGGTTAAACCTTCCCCCATAATCTGCGGGGCGATATAGATATGCATCTTATCAACCAGACCAGCTTTCAACGCTGAACCAATTAGGGTCGGCCCACCTTCTAATAAAATAGCGGCAATTTCCTGCTTTGCAAGTGCTTTAAAGGCCCAATGTAAATCCACCTGGGTTCCTTTAGCTGGGGCGACTAAAACCTGCGCTTGTTTTCTTAAAGCCTGCAATTTAACCGCTGGTGCTTTAGCCGTAGTAATGACAATCACATCTGCTGGGGTTGTTTCTTTAAACAAGCGCGCCTTAAGCGAAATACGTAATTTAGAATCGATGATAATCTTTATCAATCGCTTAGTTTTATCCTGCACAATCAAACAGGGATCATCGGCTAGGACGGTATTAATCCCGACGACAATCCCATTATAGCGGGAACGCAATTGACGGCTAAATTCACGTGTGGCATCCGAGGTGATCCATTTAGATTCACCGCTTAGCGTTGCCACCTTACCATCCAAGGTCTGCGCCGTCTTAGCTACCACCCAAGGCATGCCTGTGGTGATATATTTATTAAACGCCTCATTCATGCGCGTTAACTCATCTTGCAAGAAACCAACTTCAACGCTAATCCCCGCCTTGCGTAACAACGCCACTGACTTGCCATTCATTTTAGAATTTGGATCCAACACCCCCACATAAACCTTTTTAATCCCCGCCTTAATAATCGCCTCCGTGCACGGCCCAGTACGTCCCGTATGTGAACAAGGTTCAAGTGTCACATACAAATCACACCCCTTCGCCTCCACCCCCGCCTTGCTTATAGCCATCGCCTCAGCGTGGTCAGCCCCGCAACGTGCATGCCACCCTTCAGCAATCACCTTACCTGCCTTAACTAAAACAGCACCGACCATGGGATTAGGCAAAGCAAATCCTTGCCCTTTTAAGGCTAAGGTATAGGCACGCTGCATATATTTAATGTGTTTATTCATATCTCTCGTATAAAGGTGGTGTTGGCAAATATTGTGAATGCCCTTTGATGTCCCATTACAGTCTTCAATGTTTACTTCTGAAATTAGAGAAGACTGTACGGGCATCTCTGGGCTGAACAATGTTTGCCAATGCCGCCTACACGCCGCAAATAATTAGGATTACGGTAGGTGTCCCGGTTTTCTCTAAAATAGGGCGCTGTCCCTAATTAATCAAAAACAACCGTCTTGTGTCCGTAACATAATATCTTTTTGGCTAAATGGCAGCGTACGG
>CAYNTZ010000068.1:0-10462 GCA_964400365.1 uncultured Planctomycetales bacterium
AGACATTGGCTGAAGTGACACAGACATCACACCCGGCCTTGACTTCCGCTGTGGTGTTGATATAGCAGACAAAGGCGTAGCTGGGAAATTCTTTGCGTAAGGCCCTTACCTGGGCTGCATTGATGGCATCAGCCAAGGTACAGCCGTCCAAGGTTGCTGGAATTAGAACTTCTTTTTCAGGATTAAGAATCTTAGCGGTCTCACCCATGAAACGTACGGCAGTAAAGACAATCGTCGACGCCTTGGTGCTAAGCGCGTCCTTGCTAAGCTTATAGGAATCACCCACAAAGTCGGAGACGCCATAGATAATCTCAGGGCTGATATAGGAATGCGCGAGAATAACCGCGTTTTTTTCTTCCTTAAGCTCATTAATTTCGTTGATTAGCGGAACCAATTCCTCGCACTTTTTTAAGGAATATTGGCAGACTGTCCCGGCGATCTTAATGTTCTTAAGTTTTTCGAAAAGCTGTTGGGCTGTAATTTTAGTCTTTAACATATTAGTCGAATAATATATACCTAATTGAATGTTTTGGCAAGAAAAGCTCTTTTAGGGGTAGGCGGCCTCGCCACGCAGGCAATGCGGGGTGGCTTCGGTGATGCGAATCTGGGCGATATCCCCTATTTTGTAGGATGAATGAGGCAAAATAACCAGCTTATTGCCATCGGTGCGGCCGACACGTTCATCATCAGCCCGGGAGTTGATGGCTGGTTCAATCATCACCGTCATCACCTGGCCGATATGTTCCTTGTTCTTCTTGTAGGTCATTTCCTTTTGAAGCTCAACGAGGCGCATGATGCGACGGGTCTTGGCCTCCTCTGGCACATCATCAGGATACTTTTTAGCAGCTACCGTGCCTTGGCGTTCGGAGTATTTAAACATAAAGGCCATGTCAAACTCGACCTTGGTCATTACATCCATGGTATCTTCAAATTCTGCATCGGTCTCAGTAGGGAAACCCACAATCACATCAGTTGATAAACAAAGCCCCGGAATCTTGGCGCGCATCTTTTCCACCAGAGATAAAAATTCTTCCTTGGTGTAGGTGCGGTTCATCATGTCAAGCACGCGATTATTGCCTGCCTGCAGAGGAATATGGATTTGCTTACAGACCTTGGGGTTAACGGCCATTAAATCGAGCAGCTTATCTGGGAAATCTTTCGGATGCGGTGAGGTAAAGCGAATGCGCTCGATGCCCTCGACCTTGGCTACTTCTGCAATTAGGTCGGTGAAATCCCCTTCGTCGTGATTATAGGAATTAACATTTTGCCCAAGCAAGGTCACCTGCTTAAACCCTTCCTTAGCCAAAACGCGCACCTCATCTAAGACATTGCTAATAGAACGGCTACGCTCACGGCCACGAGTGTAGGGCACCACACAGAAGGTGCAAAAATTATTACACCCGCGCATGACGGCAATCCAGGCATTAATGCCATCCTTACGGGAAGGCGTAATGTCGGAATAGGTTTCAAATTCGGACAGTGTTAGGTCAAAAGCTTTAGTCCCCTCGTCGCGTGCCTCAGCAATTAATTGCGGCAGGCGCTTATAGCTGTCTGGCCCGGCAATAAAATCAATCTTCAATGAACGGTCTTCAAAAATCTCCTGACGTAAGTTGGTTGCCATGCACCCCAAGATCCCAATCGTCACCGGCAACCCCTTACGCGCATGCCGAATCCCCTGCACCCGCCCATAAACCTTCCGATGCGCATTCTCCCTAACCGCGCAGGTATTGAGCATGACAATGTCGGCGGCCTTTTCATCAGTCACAAACTCATACTGGGCCTTACGCAAAATCGAACGCACAAGCTCCGAGTCATACTCGTTCATTTGGCAGCCGTAGGTTTCTAAAAATACTTTATTCAAAACAACCTCCATAAAAAACTTATACACAGTAAAAAATAATTGAGCACCCTTTAAAAGCTATCTCATAAATATTATTTGGATATAAATCTAAAATCCTTATTAATTATATCGTAGCCCCCCTGGGCATTCTTACTTAGAGATAAGTTTAATAATGAATGATATGTTCGCGGATCGATATCTTCATTTCCTTTATATGTTACTTCTAAGAAAATATTAAAACTCTTAAGCTCATCATTATTTAATATAGTTGAGACGTTAACATGAGGATGATACAACGCCGTAGGCTGAGCATCGGAAAGGATAGCATTATCACCCAGCTGAATAGGAACATCAGGCTGCGAAGGGCTCGTATAGGTTGCTTTAACATTAATAGCAGGAATTCTTCCAACATTCTTCAATACAAATGGGATAAGAAATTTTGATCCTTCAAAGAAACCCGTGAAAAATAAGCGACTATTACCATCCCTCTCTAGATACCCAGGTAATATGTCCGGAACAGATCTTCCATCAATATTTGGCGCAGGTCGCAACTCAATAATTAAATATGGTCTTAATTCTGCTTCTAATCTAACCTTATCTTGATTGGCTGAAATCTTTGCAATATTAGCCATTTGACAAGAAACAATGACCATCATTACTGTAGCTATCGCTATTAGCCATTGATCAAGACGAAGATCATCAAATTTTAAACTAATAATCTTTGAGCTACAACAGGTAGATTCCAGAAAGATCAACAATCCTATTACTAGAATTACCACAGCCAAAAGTATAAATTTTATGTCACACATATACGACCTCTATCTTCAAACGTTATTGGTCTTGCAATTATTGAAATTCCTAGATGTTAAGTCATTTAGAGAAAACCAGACCGCATAGACCAAAAACATTAAATTTATAAATAAAACAAGAGTCACAAAGAATGTCATGTTTAAGATAAACAATAAATTAGAATTAACTAACAAATTTATTCTTAATAAAATAAACAGAGACAAAAAAGAAAATATTACAAATACAAGAAAAGGAATAAATACAAGCCATAACAACTTCTTTCGAAAATCCATTCTTGATTTTATATAACCATAATAATCATCCAGCGCATTCCTATAAAATCCCGAATTCTTTCTATCCCTATCCCGAAAAGACTCAATATTATCAAATATGTCTTTCTCTAACCAACTATGAGGCTCTTTATCGACTTTAAGGACGTTAATCAAATATGTTTTCTCATTAGGGTCCGCCCAAGGATGTTCAAAACGAAACATAACCCAATTCCTAAAACTATTATATGAACTAGTTAAATCAATAGAAATTGCCTGCATACGAAATAAACCAAAAACGCTCGAAACAGTGGCAAAAGTTGCTGAAAGCGTTAATAATGCAGAATAGTATGCTCCTAAAATAGATATGATTTCTGGTTTACCTAAAGTAAGAAAATAATTTATTAAGCAACAACTACACATATCCCGCCCCTCAATTAACTTATATAAAAGAAAGAAAAAACCGGGAAAAGAAAAAACCGGGACACATTACCTTTTTCTAGGTCGCCCATTCGGCTTGGGTTTCAAGTCTTCTGCTTTTACACCAAGCGTACCCGCTAACGATTCAATAAAACCATCTTCTCCAAGCGGCAAACCGCTTAAATTGCGCTTCCTAATTGCATCCAATATACCCTCAATCTCGGGCTTTATCAAATATTCTTTCCAATCCCCCACTAACGGCGCAACAGGGCAATTAGACAGCAGGGAATCTTCAAGCCCCTTCGCATGATGCCGGGCACTGGACCATAAATAATCCCACGGCTTTTTAACCATCCCGGCCCGCACTGGATTATTTTCCACATAGCGCATTGTCCTGACCAAGTAGAGGTCATCCATCACAAAACTAATAAATCGCCCCTGCCATAAATAGCCGCGCCAACCATTGCGGGCATTAATCTGGCAGGTAAAGCGACGATTTGTTTCGGCAACAGCTTTAGCCAGCCCTTCGGGCGTCTTAGGCACCAAGACTAAATGAACATGATTGTCCATTAAACAATAGGCCCAGACCTTGACTTGATGCTTTTCTACCTGCTCTTTTAATAATTTAAGGTAAAGAATTTTGTCGCCGGGGTAAAAGAAGACTGGCTGACGGCGATTCCCGCGCTGGATTACATGATGCGGCTTTTCTGGAACGACGATTCGATGCTTGCGTGGCATACACCCCCCCTTGTTTTGCCTTAGGGGGGTTGGCATGTTGTTAACTTACTAAAAAGTCAATGTGTCCCGGTTTTCTCCAATGTGTCCCGCTTTATTACTTGCTTTCTCTGTTAGCGCCTTCCATTTCAGAAAGACTCACATTTTCTATGCTCAAGCTTTGATCCTTTAGTTTTTCATCTTTCTGTGACGCAAGATCTGACGGCAATAAAAGAGTATCAAGAACAGCTGAACATGGAAGATCAACCAAAACAAAAGGCAGCCCTATCCAGTCTGACCATTCATACCCTTGAGAAACATCACCAGTGAACGTCCGATGTAACAAACGAGCATCCTCTCGGACACCACAATATGGCTCCTCTATGGAGCCAGAACTACCAATTCTAATGCCCATTGAAGAGCACCCCTGACATAAAAAAATACAAATTAGAAAAATCCCCAACTTATATATCTTCATTTTAACCCCCCTCGGGAGCACTCTCTCGGGACCGTTTCTCGCAAGAAAACCCGGAAAAACCCGGATCGTCTTCAAACGACTGACCGCTGCCTAGCCGCCTCATACACCACAACCGCAGCACAGACAGCGACATTCAAAGAATTCACCTTTCCTAATAAAGGAATCTTGATCTTTTCATCGGCGTTCTTGCTCCAAAAATCGCTTAAACCATCCTGCTCGCTTCCAAGGATAATCGCCGCTGGTCCGGTCAATGAACTGTCGGTGTAATATTTCTTAGCATCGGGAAACGTGGCAAAAGTTTTTATCTTGTGTGACCTTAAAAACTCAAGAGCTTCCTCATTAGTAGCCGCAACCGCCGGCACAGTAAATGCCGCGCCAAGACTTGCTCGGACAGTGTTAGGATTATAAATTTCCGTCAATCCACCGCAGACAATGAGCACATCAGCTTTGGCAGCGTCGCATGTCCGTAAGATCGCACCTAAATTTCCTGGCTTCTCCACCGATTCCACCACCACACAAAGAGGATCTTTACCCAACTTCAGACTTTTGAGCGTGGTCTGTGGAAAACGGCAAACTCCAAGTAAACCTTCCTGTCGATCACCACCCAAGGTGATCTTCTGAAAAACATTGAGTGTCGTCTCACACACTATAACATCCGAGGCAGCAAATTCCTTCAACAGCCCGTAGTCATCCTTAAAAAGCTCCGGACAAAAATAAATCCGCTCAAAAGCCGTACGTTCAGACGCAGCCCAAGCCGTTTGTATCTCTCGCACACCCTCAACGATCGTCAAGCCCTCTTGCTGACGGGCACGTCGGTCACGCAGATGAACGACTTTCTTAATAAACGCGTTCTGAACGCTGGTAATTTTCTCAAACGCCATCCTAAAAGAACTCCTCTAAAAAACCGGGACACATTACCTTAAAACCATCTTCTCCCAGCGGCAATCCGCTTAAATTGCGCTTCCTAATCGCATCCAATATACCCTCAATCTCAGGCTTAATCAAATATTCTTTCCAATCCCCCACGCTGGATTACATGATGCGGCTTTTTTATCGGCCTCAAGCGCCTCTTTCAACTGAGGCCATAATTTTCTATGGAGGATAAAACCCACGCATTTGTCGGAACCGCATCGACACGGATGGTTTTTATATTGGTCGCTAAAATCATAACCATAGTTGTAGGTGATTTCCTCGCCAGCTTTGATGTCCCTAAGCGCAATGAGCCATATCTTTCCTTGAATAACATCGGTCTTGGCATTGGGATCACAGGAGTGATTGATGTGCCGGGCCGTATTATAAGGTACGTTGCCGTCGATTGAATATCTTGAGTTAAGCTCAAAGATATAAACCGCCCCATTAGTCTGGTTACGGTTATGAATTTCCTGGGAAGCATCAACCCTGCGCGCTGCCTCCTTCATCGTAATCTTCTCACCCACGTATTCAATGAACCGCGCGCCTTTGGCAATATCTTCATTGGTATAGACGCCAAGATTATGAATCGGTGATTTCTTTAGGGTAACGCGGGGACTATGTTTCTTGCTGGGCTTAATCATATTTGATATTAAGAAAAAACCACCCTTGTTATTTGCCAAACTGCCCCGTACGCAGCATCACCAAGGTGCAAGCTTCCAGGGTTTTGATGCCTTGGGCTTGAGCAATTGCGGCAAGCTTTGGGTTTTCAGCGCCGGGGTTGAAGATGATGCGTTTGGGGTTGCAGCCCAAGATATCAGGGGTTAATCCATCAGCAATATCTGCGGACACATACATGGTGACCGTATCAATAGCTGCTGGCACATCCTTAATTGAGGCAAAGACCGGCGTTCCGTCAATAGCCTTGATCCGCTGATGCACGGGGTAAACTTCATGGCCTTTTTCCTGAAGAAGCTTTACAGCTTGGTAGGAATAACGGTCCGGCTTATCTGACGCCCCAATAACTACAACATTCATAAGATATCCTCATTAAAAAAGTCAATGTGTCCCGGTTTTTTTGCTACTATGTTGTCTATGTTATCACAGAATTATAGTAAATCATACCTCATCATCGGGCAAGGGATTGCCGGCTCTCTACTGGCGTGGCAATTGATAAAAATGAGGCATCGCGTCGTTATCATTGACAATAACCATCACGCCTCCTCGTCCATAATTAGCGCAGGTATTATCAACCCCATCACCGGGCAACGACTGGCCTTAACCCCTGACTATGATTTTTTTGTTAAACAAGCCATCAACACATACGCCCAACTAAGCGCTGAATTAGGAATGAATTTCTTTATCCCTAAACCAATTATCCGGGTTTTACGTAGCAGCGATGAATTAGCGCGAGGCCAGCATTTAAATAGCACTGCGGCTGCTAAACCATATATTCACGGGATTCACCAACCCGGGCATTATGGCAACAGCCTTCACGACCCCTTTGGGACATTGACCATTGCCCAAGGCGGATACCTTCAAACAGGGCTATTATTAAACACATTGAAACAATATTTCCAAGCCCAAGACATGCTCATCAATGAACGCCTTGCCTATGAAGATTTAATAATTAACGATACTAATGTGCATTGGAAATCACAGCGCTTTGATGCGGTCATCTTTTGTGAGGGTTATCAGTCACGCGAGAATCCCTGGTTTAAAAATCTTCCCTTTAATTTTGCTAAAGGTGAAATCTTAAAAGTCAGCATTGACTCAACAAGCTTACCTGATGCCATTTGCTGCCAACAGCAATGGTGCTTGCCAACCCCTGAAGGCAATTACCTAGCCGGCTCAACCTACGATCGGGACAATATCAATACAACACCTACACCGACAGGAGAATCCACCATTCTTGAAGGCTTAAATTCCTTTTTAAAAACCCCTGTACGCGTCATTGAACGTTACGCAGCTGTTCGTCCTGTAATGTTAGATGGAAAACCACGGATTGGCATGCACCCCACATCGCCACGCGTAGGCATCTTTAACGGCTTTGCCTCAAAAGGTATGTTGTGGGCGCCCTACTATGCAGAAAACTTTGCAAAAAAGCTAACTTTGCAGGACTTTCTCAATTCGACGGTCGGGAACAAGCCAAAGAATAGCAATGCCAACGTGGATGACACAAGAAATAATAGGATAGGGAAATGCCAAAACCACCGCCAGGATATACAAGACCAATGAAATCTTGCCCTTAAAATCAGATCCGATCGCCTGAGCTAAAAGTGAATCCTTGCCATGATGAGCCATTAAAACCCTCACCAAAATAAAGTAGGCAATCGCAGCCCCCAGCAACACCAACCCATATAAAGCCACCGGTATTGATGCAATATGATTTTCACTAATCCAGCCAGTGGTAAACGGCACTAAGGACAACCAAAACAATAAATGCAAATTAGCCCACAACACCGCGCCATTAACCTTATGCACTGCTTGAAATAAATGGTGATGATTATTCCAATAAATCCCTAAGTAAACAAAACTCAACAAATAGCTTAAGAAAATCGGCAAAAGCCCCTGTAGGGCAGACCACTCCACCCCATGAGGCTCCTTTAATTCCAACACCATGATGGTAATAATAATGGCAATAACACCGTCGCTAAACGCCTCAATCCTGCCCTTACCCATTGTTTTTTCCGACATAAAAACCCCTCTTATTTTTTAAATATAAAGAATACCGCTGCAATAATCAGGACAAATCCGACAATATAATTCCACTTTAAACCTTCTTTTAAATAGACAATTGAAAAAACACTAAAGACAACCAGGGTAATCACCTCTTGAATAGTCTTTAACTGAAACCCATTGAATTGGCCATAACCAATGCGGTTGGCCGGCACTTGGAAACAGTATTCAAAGAAAGCAATGAACCAACTTAACATAATAGCCAGCCACAGCGGCGAATTCTTATACTTCAAATGCCCATACCAGGCAATGGTCATAAAAATATTAGAAATAATTAATAGGACAATCGTTAACATGATTGCAAAACCCTTTCAACAAAAAAACCCAATGTGTCCCGGTTTTTTAGCGTTCAGACTTAAATTTTTTCTTGATGCCGCCAGGTTTTTTCTTCCAGGGCTTGGATTTGCCTGTACCTTTGCGCTTTATCCACGCTTTAGAACCTGGGGAAGCCTTGGCTTTCTGGGACTTAACTTCCACCTCCGGCAAGGGAAGCTTAACTTCTTCCACCACCGTTGAAGTTAATTTAGCTATTAAGCCTTCTGTCTTGGCTTCCTGACGCAGGCGCTTAATTTCTTTATAGTCCTTCTTGGGCTTGGATGGTTTAACGCGACCTGCTGTCACAGTCATGGGGCGCCCCATGAATTCTTTTCCTTCCAAAGCTGCAATAGCGGCTTGCGCCTGCACCTCATCTGGCATATTCACAAAACCAAAGCCGCGCGAATTCTGACCTGATTTTTTCTTAATACTCACTGAATCAACGAAGCCAAAAGCCTCAAAAACCTTCTTAACATCATCCACCTTCGCTGCAAATGATAAATTACCCACAAATATATTCATTTTATATCTCCAATCAGTTTTTCTTGAAAGTAAGTATACACGATCAACTGCGAATATCAATTGCGCTAGCAGCTACAACTTCCATGCTCTGGGCATCTTGCACAAAAACAATCACAGCAAAATCTTCCCACGGCTTAACATGGGTAAAATTAAACTCCACTTGCCCCCGCTCCTGGGGAAGCTTCAGGGTTTGCCACTGGCGGGCCACATTATTATGCCTTAATTTACGGCCAGCATTTTCACCACTAGCCACACTCACATCAACAATACGCTCGATTAAAACAGCCTGCAATAACCTATCCGTCAAATCTCCTTCATAAACAAAGGCAACCTGCACCTTACTTTCTGCCACTCTCCGCAGGGATAAATTCAAAACCCCTGAAACTTCTTCACTTAAAGCCTGATTGACTAACCGTTGCAATTTGGAGCTATCCGCACTAAGAACATACCGGGACCCATTAATCACAAATTGCGGAGTAGCAACCTGATCCGCATTAAAAAACTGAGCATACTCCTGTTGCCTTATCGTGAATTGTTTCTGGCTAAAAGGATCCCGCCAACCTAAACGGTTCCAATAATCCACATGAAGCGAAATAGGATAAATATTAAGGCCTTGCTGTTGCGCACTTGCAGCTAACTTGCTTAAGAGAATATCTGCTGGCGGGCAGGATGAACAACCTTCGGAGGTAAAAAGCTCAACAAGGGCAAATGGTTCTGTCCCTTGCTCTGCTGCACCTACTACGGGCGTTATTACTACTACACCAAGAAGAATAAAAAAGAAACGCAGCATCTTTAAAGCGCCAAGACTTTTGCTTCGTTAAAAACAATACCGCCAATACGCATTTGCTTAATCAACTGCTGCTGCCATTGGCCAGCTGTATCAAAAGGAATATAGGAAATATCGAAATACTCCGTTGGTCTTTTAAACTTATCAATGTCCTCATAAAAGACCGCCACACGGTTACGTCCCAATTTACCAACCAAGAAACCCAGCTCATAAATTGTTTTTTGCGCGGCCACCAGCAAAGCATTCTTGGGGTCCTGCATCTTCTGGAACATATACTCATCAGGCGACAACACCACAATGGCAAATTCAATATCATTATATAATTGGAATTGCTCCAAAATCGGTTTATGCCCATGCCCTTCCAGCACGGGCAAAAATGTACGCACACCTAAACGCTGTAAAAAATTACGCACATTAGAATTAACCAAATTATCAAAACCCGCAAAAAACACCTGCGCACCCCTGCCATGTAAAGGTAGTTGTGCTTTAACAGCCACATCTGCATACGGCGCATAGTTAGTCTCTTCAGACTTCAACGTAATAGGTTCCGACTTTAAAACCGGTTCTGGTTGAGCCAGGGGCAAAACAGGTTCAATAACCATTGGTTCAACTGCTTTAGGCGCAGGCGTTGGACCAACATCTGCATAAGGCGCATAACCGACATCTTCCACTGGTTTAAA
>CAYNTZ010000069.1:0-10372 GCA_964400365.1 uncultured Planctomycetales bacterium
CGCTGTTTCACCGCTGGCGGGGCAATTCGGGGCGAGTGAGGCTGCCCAGCGGAGGATGGCGCGAAAATTAGGGAAGATCAATGGCGGGGATAACAAGGCTGTTTTGGCTAAACTAGAGGCCATTGAAAAGCGCCTGGCTAATTTAGAGAATAAGGTCTCAGGAGCCGCACCAGCTGCTGCCCCTCAGCCTCCTCAGGAAGATTTAAATAAGGTTTATGATTTGCCTGTCGGGACATCGCCTGTTAAGGGCAAGAAGGATGCGCCCATTACCTTGGTGAAATTCTCCGATATCCAATGCCCTTTCTGTAACCGTTTTTATCCGCCGGTGGCTGAGGTATTAAAGGCCTATCCGGATAAGGTAAGGTTTATGGTCAAGAATTATCCCCTGCCGTTTCACCCTAAGGCAAAGCCCGCGGCTAAATTAGCCTTAGCTGCAAATGAGCAGGGCAAGTATTTTGAGATGTTTGAGCTGCTGCTGCAAAGTGGCGCCAATACCGATGAAGTCAAGGTCAAGGAATATGCCAAGGCCTTGGGTTTAAATTATAATAAATTAATGGATGACGTGAAGAATAAGGATGCGCAATGGGAGAAGCAGATTACAGAAGACATGGATTTGGCTGAGAAATCCGATGTGCGCGGCACCCCAACCTTTTTCTTAAACGGCAAGAAGACCAATGCCCGTGATTTTAATTCTTTTAAGGCGGAAATTGACAAGATTTTGGCTCAAAAGAAATAAGGAGAGGCATAAGAAATTTTGTTTGCAAAAACAGCGCTTTGGTGTATATTAAGCCCTTGCAAAATTTAAGTTTTTATTAGTCTAGGAGGATGTCATGGGTGGTCGTGTTGGTGGTATATCAAGTAAATTCTATTGCGAAACAACCGGGATTAAGGTTTCCGGTGGTCAAAAAGTTAAAGCAGGCACCGTGTTGACCCGTAAAGGGGATCAATGGCGTCCAGGCATTAACGTGATTGGCCGTTCGTCCTTAACTGCCGCTGTTGAAGGTGAAGTTTACTTTACCCGTAAGAAAAGCAGCTATAACAAGGTAATGACCGTAGTTAATATTAAACCTGCAACAGTTTAAAGCTTAATGGAAGGGGTTGGGATTTTGATGATCCCGACCCCTTTTTATTTCTGGGGGCCATTCCTATGTGCGGTATCATCGGTTATGTCGGTTCCAAAGACGCCTTCCCCATCCTTATCGATAGTTTAAAGAAACTAGAATACCGTGGTTATGATTCCAGCGGCGTTGGTTTATTAGATCATGCTAATCAATTGATTGTCCGTAAGGCCAAGGGCAAGATTGCCTCCCTTGAAGAGTTGGTGCGTACCCAGCCAGTGCCTTATGCCAGTGTGGGCATTTCACACACCCGCTGGGCAACCCACGGGTTACCTTCTGATATTAATTCCCATCCACATACGGATAATAAGCACCGCATTGCGGTGGTGCATAACGGCATTATAGAAAATTATCAACCCCTCAAAGAAGCGTTGAAGAAAAAGGGGTGTAAATTTGTTTCTGAAACTGACACCGAGGTGATTGCGCATTTGGTGGCTAGCTTTTATAAGGGTGATTTGGTTGAGGCGGTGCGCCGGACGATTAATCAGTTAAAAGGGGCCTTTGCCATTGGTGTCATTCACGCGGATCATCCAAATTTATTAGTGGCCGCGCGCGTGGGCTCTCCCTTGATTGTGGGGATTGGCGAGAAAGAAAATTATATTGCCTCTGATGTGCCGGCGATTATTGAACGTACCCGTCGGGTGATTTATTTGAAGGATGGCCAGATGGCGGCGTTGACCAAGGAAGCGGTAAAGGTGTATGATTTTACAGGCAAGCCCGCTGCGTTAAAGATTGATACCGTGGCGTTTAATATCACCGCGGCGCGCAAGGAAGGCTATCCGCATTTTATGCTTAAGGAAATTCATGAGCAGCCAAATGTTATGGCCCAGATGATTAATTTGCGGTTGAAAAACGGACGCCTTAATTGTGAAGGCTTGGATTTGTCCGATGCTGTTTTAAAGGGCGTTAAGCGCATTTCGGTGGTGGCCTGCGGCACCGCCTATCACGCGGGGTTAGTTGGTCGCTATGTGATTGAAGAATTAGCCCGTCTGCCCGTCGAAGTTGATAATTCTTCCGAGTTTCGTTATCGCAATCCAATTGTGGATAAACATACCCTTATGGTGGCGGTGAGCCAAAGCGGCGAGACTGCGGATACCTTGGCGGCCGTGCGTGAAGCAAAATCCAAGGGGGCGAAGGTTATTGTTATTTGTAACGTGATCGGTTCCTCTATTGTGCGGGAATCCGACGGCGTTCTTTATACCCATGCCGGCCCTGAAATCGGGGTGGCCTCCACCAAGGCCTACACGGCGCAGTTGATGATGTTTTATATTTTAGCGTTGAAATTAGCAGCGGCACGCAAGACCATTGCCCCTAAACTGGCTAAGAGTTTGATGGCGGATTTAAAACGCATGCCGCTATTGTATAAAGATATCTTAAAGAAAAAGGCGCATGTGCAAAAAGCAGCTGAAGCCAATTCGCACTTTGGTTGTTTTTTATTCTTGGGGCGTAATATTAATTTTCCCTCAGCTTTAGAGGGCGCCTTAAAGCTTAAAGAAATTTCCTATATCCCGGCGGAAGGGTATGCCGCGGGCGAAATGAAGCATGGGCCTATTGCCTTGATCGACGAGTATCGTGCCGTTGTTTGCATTGCGCCACAATCACACGTGTATGAGAAAATGGCTTCCAATATGCAGGAGATCAGGGCGCGCAAGGGGAATATCATTGCCATTGCCACCCAAGGCGACAAGGAAATTAAACGTCATGCGGATTATGTCTTGGATATCCCTAAGGCGCATGAATTATTAACTCCGCTCTTAGTAGCCTTACCATTGCAATTATTAGCGTATTATATCGCCGTCAAGCGAGGCAACGACGTCGATCAACCGCGCAACCTTGCTAAATCCGTCACTGTGGAATAATGGCTCTTTTTATTGTTTCTACTCCCATAGGCAATTTGAAAGACATTACCTACCGCGCTGTTGAAACGCTAAAAAGCGTTGATATGATTGCGGCGGAAGATACCCGCCATTCTAAAATCTTGATGGATGCTTATGAAATTAATAAACCGCTGACTAGCTTTTTTACACATAACGAAGCAGGCAAGACTGATTATTTAATTGGGCTGCTTAAGCAGGGGAAGAATATTGCGTTGATTTCTGATGCGGGGACGCCTGGCATTAGTGATCCAGGGTATGCCTTAATTGAAGCGGCGCGTGTGGCCGGCATTCCAATGACGGTGATTCCTGGAGTCACGGCCTTGATTACCGCCTTGACCTTATCAGGGTTACCGGCGCATCATTTTAGTTTTGAAGGATTCTTGCCGGTTAAATCAGGTGCAAGGCGCAAGACCATTGAAGGTTGGGTAGAGGCTAATCGCACGGTTATTTGTTATGAATCACCCCATCGCCTCCTTAAGGCGCTTAAGGATATTGAAGAAGTTTTTAAGGATAAGCCGGTCGTGGTGGCTCGTGAGTTGACTAAGATGTTTGAAGAAGTCCGACGGGACACGGCAGCTAATCACATCAAGCATTTCACCCAACACCCCCCTAAGGGCGAATTTGTGCTGCTGTTAAGCATGGCTTAACGTGGCATTTGCTTAATTTCAGGCAAAGCCGCCTGTCCTGCCTTTGTTTCCATTTCTTTTGATTTTTGCAGCAGCCCCATGCGTTTATACAGGAGTGCCGTGTGCAGGTAAACTTCCTGCGCTTGTTCGTTTAGATGGGCCAACTGCAGTGTTTTGGCTAACCGTTCATGCAAGGTGGGGTCATTGGGCTGAAGTTTGGCTGTTTTCAATAAATAGATCGATGCCTCAGGGTAATTCTTCATGACTGATAATAATTCAGCAACCTTTAGAAAAATGCGCGGGTTAGGGTTTAAGACTGAAGCGCGTTTAAAGTTATCCAAGGCCCCGTCAAGGTCTTTTAGGTAACTTTGGCAGTCCCCGGCCATTTCATATGGCTGGGGATTATAGGTATCAAGGGCAATGGCCTGGTTAAAGAAGGTAAGCGCGGTCTTATAATCTTTTTTAATCCAGTGGATAAATCCCGCATTGGTGATGTTTTCAGTATTATTAGGGGCTAATTTTAAAGCTTGTTCAAAATGTTCCAGCGCTTTGGCAGCATCACCCGTCTTGGTGTAAATTTTGCCTGCCGTTTGATGCGCGCCTAAGAGGGTAGGGGCCAGCTTAAGGGCTGTTTGGGCAAAGGGCAGGGCATTGGCATAATCTCCTTGCCGATAAAGCAGGTTAGCCATGATTAAGGGGAGCTCAGCGCTAGAGGCATTTTCTGCTAATGCGTGTGAACAGTATTCGATGGCCTTATTAAGGTCCTCAATCGATGGAGAGGCATAGGCCGCACAAAGCTTCTGGTTAATGCCCGACGCTCTTGCTGTTGATGGGCAGGATAAGAGTAAGGTAAATATAATAAGAATAGGCAACATGCGCCAAGTATAACACGGGCTTTCTTTAAATGCCATTGGGCGTAAAAGAAAAATTTGACAAGATTTAGGCGGGAGGGTATATTGTTTTTATCATTTGAAAAGGTTAAGGCGCTGTTGTCTTTCCCTTAATGTTGATATAGCTGGTTAGGCATTGATGCCCGGGACTCCTTCATAAGCACTGAAGATAAGGATTCGCGGGTTTTTTATTTTTATGGAAAGGGACATGATATGAAAAATTTTATATTGGCAAGCCTCCTTTGCGGGGCAGTGATGGTTCAAGTGGCGTATGCACAAGCACAAGATGCGGCAGTGCCTAGTGAATCCGAAAATACCCTGCTGGATGATTTTTTTAAGGAAAATAATGTGAAGGTAGCTGCCGCAGCAACGGTTGATTATTATGATAAGTATGTCTGGCGCGGGCAATACCTTGACCGTGATGCAGTTGTCCAGCCTGGCGTCAGCGTGACGGCTAATGGGTTTACGGTAGGTTATTGGGCGAGTGCTCCCATGGAAAATAAAGATGCCTTGAATTCATCGGAAAGCGATGGCTATGTTTCTTATTCAAAGACAGAGGGGATTTATACGGTGACTGTTGGGCATACATGGTATGCTTTCCCTGGGGCCGGGACATCTTCCAAGGAGTTTTTTGGGACCTTGGCTGCAGCGATGCCGCTTAATCCCTCCTTGACCTATGCGCATGACTATGAAGATGGGTCTGATTTAAATACGAACGGGGCGGGTAATTATTGGGCGTTAAATATCAATCATAGCCTTCCCTTGTATGCTAAGCGGGGGATTACCTTGGATTTAGGGACGACCGTAGGGATTATTGATGGGCAATGGCTGTCAGGAGAAGGTGGGCATGTGACTCCCACGATCGGTTTGGGGCTGCCGTTAAGCGCAAATGTTAAGATTATCCCTACCTTTGGCTATAATGTGCCCTTTGGTGACTTGTCGGATGAAAATGTCGGTAATTTAAAGCCAAAGTCATTCGGTGGTGTTAAGTCTTCATTTGTGTTTTAATTGGTTTGAGGCAATTGACAAGTGGCTGTTTGGATGGTATAGTTTCACCAGATTTGGATTTAAGTTTCCTTTAATCTGGCCCTGTGAGGTCGGGAAGGATTTTATGACATACCAACATGTGACAAAGTTAAATTTACCCGTTATTCCCAAAATGTTTGGGGCTGACGGGTTTTTTATTAGGAGTTCTTTATGACAAAGGTAATGGATAAGGAAGCGGTACGCCGGGCGGTTTTACGCATGGCGCACGAAATCCTCGAGAAGAATAAGGGGATTGAAGGGTTGGCCTTGGTGGGCATACGCACCAGGGGCGTGATTTTAGCGGAACGCTTAAGGAAGGCAATTAAGGATATCGAGGGGGTGGATGTGCCAAGCGGCATTTTGGACATTACTCTATATCGGGATGACCTGACCATGGTGGGCGCTAAGCCGCTGGTGCGCGAGACCCTGATTGATTTTGATATTAATGCCAAGAAGATTGTTTTGGTCGACGATGTGTTTTACACCGGGCGCACCATTCGGGCGGCTTTGGATGCATTGACAGATTTTGGTAGGCCTGCCATGATTCAGCTGGCAGTCTTAGTTGACCGGGGGCATCGGGAGCTGCCCATCCGCGCGGATTTTGTGGGTAAGAACATACCGACGAGTAAGGGGCAGGATGTGCGGGTGATTTTAGGCGAGTCTGACAAGCATGAAGATGAAGTAGTTGTGGAAGGGGGATCATAATGGACTGGAAACGTAAGCATTTATTAGGCTTAGAAGAGTTATCGCGCGCAGAAATTGAACTAATTTTAGAAACCGCCAAGTCGTTTAAAGAGGTTTCCAGCCGTGATATTAAAAAGGTGCCGGCCCTGCGCGGAAAAACAGTGGTGACGTTATTTTTTGAACCCTCAACACGCACGCGCATCTCTTTTGAATTGGCGGCCAAGCGTTTATCCGCAGACACCTTAAACATTGCTGCCCAGGTTTCATCGACGAGCAAGGGTGAGACCTTGTTAGATACGGCCAAGAATATTGAGGCCATGAATGTGGATGCCATGGTGGTGCGTCACAGCATGTCCGGGGCACCGATGGTGTTAGCTCAAGGGTTAAATTGCTCCGTGATTAATGCGGGGGATGGCCTGCGTGAGCATCCAACTCAGGCACTGTTGGACATGTTTACCTTAAAAGAAAAATTAGGCCGCATTGAAGGCTTAAAGGTGGGGATTATCGGCGACATTATGCACTCAAGGGTGGCGCGTTCTAATATTTGGGGGTTAACGAAATTAGGCGCTAAGGTCACGGTCTGTGGGCCAGCCACCTTGATGCCGCGTGGCATTGAAGATTTAGGGGTTACGGTTGAATATGATTTAAAGAAGGTGATTAAAAATAGCGATGCGGTGATTGCGCTTCGCTTACAAAAAGAGCGGCAGGAGGCGAAATTCCTGCCGAGTTTACGGGAATACTCACGGCTTTTTGGGATAAATCAGGTGAAGCTTGAAGGTGGGTCATCGGATTTAATCGTCATGCATCCAGGGCCAACCAACCGCGGGGTTGAGTTGTCCGCTGAAGTGGCCGACGGCAAACAATCAGTCATTCTAGACCAGGTCACCAACGGGGTCGCTGTCCGCATGGCGGTGTTATATTTAGTCTTAGGAACCAAAGGGGAATAATATGGGACTTTTAATCAAGAATGCAATCATTGTAAACAGCGATAAAATCTGGGATAAGGCCCAGGATATCTTGTGTCAGGACGGTAAGATTGTAAAGATCGCGCCCTCCATTGACGCGGCAAATCACGAGATCGTCGATGCCAAGGGTAAGAAGGTATTGCCTGGCTTAATTGATATTCATGTGCATTTTCGAACGCCGGGGCAGGAGGGCAAGGAGACCATTGAAACCGGTTCTCGCGCCGCCGTTAAAGGTGGCTTTACCTCAATTTTTTGCATGCCTAACACCAATCCAGTTATTGATAATGCCATGATCGTCGAGTATATCCAGCAGCAGGCGAAAAGGGTTGGGCTGTGCAATATTTATCCCATTGGCGCCATCACCAAGGGCCAGCAGGATGGGGAATTAACCGATATGGCTGAACTTAAGGCCGCTGGCTGCACGGTGTTTTCCGATGATGGTAAATCAGTGCTCAATAGCCGCTTGTTTCGCCTGGCCATGGAATACGCCAAGATGTTGGATGTCTTGATCGTCGAGCATTGTCAGGACCCATTATTAACCGCCGGCGGGGTGATGAATGAAGGTGCTGTGTCGACACGCATTGGTTTAAAAGGGGATCCCGGCATTGCGGAATCCGTCACCGTGGCACGCGATATTGAAATTGCCCACTACCTCGACGCACGCGTGCATATCTGCCACGTGTCGCTTAAACGCTGCTGTGAATTAATCCGCATGGCCAAGGCGCAGGGCATTAAGGTGACTGCCGAAGCTTGCCCGCATCATTTTGCGCTCACCGACGAGGCTTGCGCCACCTTTGATACATCAACCAAGGTTAATCCACCACTGCGTTCCAAGGAAGATGTGGAAGCTATCAAACAGGCCATTAAGGACGGCACCATTGATTGCATTGTCACCGACCATGCCCCGCACACCAAGGAAGATAAGGAAGTTGGTTTTGACGGCGCGCCCTTTGGGTTGATTGGTTTGGAAACATCTTTGGCTTTAACGATTACTGAGCTGGTCAAGAAGGGAATCATTGACTTGCCCCAAATGGTTGATAAAATGTCCACCACACCGGCTAAGATTGTAGGCTTGACTTCTAAGGGCACGATCAAGGAAGGGTTAGACGCCGACTTGACTGTTATAGACGAGAATAAGGAATGGACGGTCACCAAGGAAGGGTTTCAGTCTAAGAGCAAGAATTCCCCTTTCATCGGTTGGAAGCTTCAAGGGGATGTTATATATACAATTTGTGGTGGAAAATTAGTTTATAAAGTTTAATTGAGCGAGCGGGCGAGCCCGATAGGGTGAGAACGCAAAAAGGGTTGTTAAGGGAAAAAGTATTTTTCCATTAAAGTGTGTAGTTTTGATGTGGTAGGAGGGGTATGACAGTCCCGACGTTTTTTGTCGGGACGCCAGAAGGGGAACCGTAGGTTCCCCTAATGGAGAGCGAGACGAATAAAAACGAAATTTTTATGAGCGAGCGATGCGCCCATGGCCTAATGGATAAGGCAAAGGCCTCCGAAGCCTTTCATGCAGGTTCGACTCCCGCTGGGCGCGTTTTATACAATTATCATCAGCAATAAGGACATGGCATGCGCAAACAAAAAATCACCATCTCCGTCATTGGAGGGTCATCCATCAGTTCAAAGGTTGAAGGATTGGCTGAGTCTGTCGGCATCATGATCGGTGAGCTTCAATGTATTTTAGTTTGCGGTGGCCTAGGTGGTGCCATGGAAGCAGCGGCTAAGGGTGCCAAAAAGGCTGGCGGTACAACCATCGGCATCTTGCCTGGTAAGGAAAAAGATGACGCTAATCCCTACATTGATATTGCCTTGCCCACCTCGATTGGTTATGCCCGCAATACCATTGTGGCTTGCTCGGCGGATATCGTCGTGGCCTTGCCTGGTTCCTACGGGACAAACTCAGAAATTTGTTACGCGCTTGTGTATAACCGCCCTGTTATTGATTTGGGCAATTGGGACATTGAAGGTATGATTCCGGCCAAGAATGTGGATGAGGCTAAGGAACGCATTAAGAAAATCATCAAAAAGTTGCAAGGATAACTCAAGAAAGGGATGTGCATTCCCTGATGCCAGAACTTCCTGAAGTTGAAACCATTGCCCGCGATTTAAACAAAGCCATCCTGCGCAAGACTATTTCCTCCGTCGAAGTGATTGACCCCTTTGTCGTCAAACAAGATAAGTCGCAATTTATTACCCGTTTAGTTAAGACTAGGGTGGAAGCCGTAGAGCGCCGCGGCAAGGCGTTGGCGTTGAATTTGTCATCAGGTGATATCTTGGTGGTGCAGGTGATGATGACAGGGCAATTGGTGTTTAATGCGCCGCCGGAGAAGCACACCCGGGCTGTATTTTGTTTTAGCGACAAGACCCACTTGCTTTATAATGATCAGCGCCGCTTTGGCCATTTGAAGGTGGTGGCTAATTTAAGCGAAGTTAATTATTTTAATATACTTGGGCCTGAGCCGCTCAGCCCTAATTTTACGGCCCAATACCTGCACACGAGGCTTCGTTTATCCATCCGTCCGATTAAGAATTGTTTGCTTGATCATACCGTGGTGGCTGGCATTGGCAATATCTATGCTTGTGAGATTTTATTTCGTGCTGGGGTTTCCCCTAAGCGGCAAGCGAAGCGCATCAGCCGCCTGCAAGCGGTGGCTATTTATCACCACAGCGTTGAGGTGTTGAATGAAGCTATTAAGGCCCGCGGTTCTTCCATGCGCAATTACCGCGATGGGGCCGGTCAAAAGGGCAGCTTTGGTAATTTGGTGCAGGTTTATGGGCGGGAAGGAAAGCCTTGTGTGATGTGCGGCCAGGGCATTAAGCGTATTATCCAATCGGGCAGAAGCACATTTTATTGTGTGAAATGTCAGCAATAATTTGTTATACTGCTAAGCAATATTTATGGATAAAATTCAAAACATCTACAAGGTCGTCAGCAACGAAAAACTTTGCCCCCAGTATTGGCGTTTGGTTTTCGATGCTCCGCAATTAGCCGCTGAAGTTAAGCCCGGCCAATTTGTGCATATCCGCACCAATGAGGCAGGCTTAGAACCTTTCTTCCGTCGACCATTCTCAGTCTACCGCGCGCATCATAATCAGGTGGAAGTCTTTTATGATGCCATTGGCCCAGGCACGAAACTAATGAGTCAAAAGAAAAAGGTGATACTGTTGATATTTTGGGAC
>CAYNTZ010000070.1:0-10299 GCA_964400365.1 uncultured Planctomycetales bacterium
TCACCTGACGATTAATCGTGCCCTTAGCAATCACCTTGATAGCATCGACAAATTGATTAGCCTTAGCAATATCAACGCCAGCCTTCTTATAGGTTAAACCCTGACTCATAGCAAATGTGCCTTCACGTAGTTAACACCATTTTCGAATATCTTCGCACCGTCACCAAACTCTTGTTTCTTAGCCAAACGTGTCCACGAGGGATGTTGCTCAAAAAGGAAATGGCGTTCGGGATGCGGCATTAATCCTAACACACGGCCCGTGGTATCGCAAATACCGGCAATGCCCTCGGTTGCGCCATTAGGATTGTCTGGGTAATAGGCCTTTGAACCATCGGGCGCGCAGTAATGAAAGATTAACTGATTATGGGCCTTTAATGTTTTTAACACTTGCTCATCACGCGGGATAAATTTCCCCTCGCCATGAGCCACGGGTAGATAAATTTGTTTAGGCAATCCTAAAGTCCATACACATTTACCAGATTCCACCGAAAGATGGGTCCAGCGTGATTCAAATTTAGCAGAATCATTATGGAACAAGGTCGCCTCCTGCCCCACGCCCCAACCAAGCCCCGGCAAGATACCCGCCTTCACTAAAATTTGAAAGCCATTACAGATGCCAATAATCAATTTGCCAGCCGCAATAAATTTCTTAATATCATCGCCCAGCTTCAAACGCAGTTCATTAGCCAAGATACGGCCTGAAGCAATATCATCGCCATAGGAAAAACCACCAGGCAAGGCCATGATATGATAATCGACAAGCTTAACCTCACCACTAACTAGGGCATTAATATGCACTTGGTCGACGCTAGCCCCAAAGCGCGCAAAAGCAAAGGCCGTCTCCTCATTACAATTGGTCCCGGCCGTACGAATCACAATCACTTTTACATTTTTAGACATATGCTCTGTATTCCTGCTATGTTGCTTAAAATGTGCTTAGTATTTCTTGCGCTCCATACCGATTTCTTAACGCTGAAATTATTATATTATTCGGTAGGCAAGGAACTCGCCCTTTATTCTTCTTAGAATAAAGGGCTCAAACACCTTGCCTATCCTTCGGCCAAAAGCCTCAGGATGCCCTCACAATATAACAATTTCAGCTAAAATCGATAGTCGCTCCAGAAACACTAACCACATTTTAACAATATCGTGTTTCTCAACTGCTATTGTTTCTTTTTAGCGTAGAATTTCTTGATAATCTTAATAACATCTTCTGGTTTATCAACCAGTTGAATCATTTCTAAATCTTTAGCGTCGATACATCCCTCGTGCAGCATGGGACCGGCAAACCAATCGAGCAAGCCTTTCCAATAATCTGTTCCATAGAGGATGACTGGAAATTTCTGCATACGCTGGGTTTGAATTAAGGTGATGGCTTCTGATAATTCATCCATGGTGCCGTAGCCGCCAGGGAAAATCACGAAGGCCTTGGCATACTTTACAAAACACACCTTGCGGCAAAAAAAGTAATGGAAATTGATCAGGTGATTGATAAAGGGGTTGGGCTTCTGTTCGAAAGGCAGGTCAATATTTAAACCTATCGACTGGCCACCGGCTTCATTAGCCCCCTTGTTCCCTGCTTCCATGATGCTGGGGCCACCGCCGGTAATCACCGCATAACCCGACTTGACCAATAGCTGTGCCGTTTTCTCCGCTGCTAAATAATAAGGCGTATTTGGTTTAATGCGGGCTGAACCAAAGATGCTGACCGCAGGTCCTATATCTTTTAATTCCTCAAAGCCAGCCACGAATTCTGCCATGATGCGGAAAATGCGCCATGGGTCTTCCATCATTTCTAAATCAGGCAATTGCGGATGTTTTTTTACCTTGGTCATATCGCCCTCTTATTTTAATGGTGCTTGCCAGATGGATTTTAGTTCATCAATGCGCGTATTAATAACCGGTTTATCTTTTAGGCCGTAGACGATAAACTCCGGCGATGCTTCAACCGTTCCTATCTTCGCGTGCGCAACGCCTTTAAGCAAGGCCTTTAATTTCGCTTCATGTTTGGGTGACACTTCAATCACCAAGCGGGAATTGCTTTCCGCGAATAAAATCACATCGTCGCGTTTGCGTGTTCCCTTATAAGGAACCTTTTTCACTAGCACTGTCGCACCTAAACCGCCGGCAAAGGCCATCTCAGCTAAGGCAACACCTAACCCACCCTCGGAACAATCATGCATGGAGGCAATTAAACCACCCTTAACAGCCTTTTCGATGGCGCGGTAGGTTTTTATCGCCGCAGGGAAATTAACCTTGGGCACATTCTTGCCGACCTGCCCTTGATTATCCAAATAAATCGAACCGCCTAATTCATCAAAGGTGGTACCAACGACAAAGATGCTGTTGCCTGCTTTTTTGAAATCCATGGTCACCGAGCGACGGACATCGTCGACGATGCCAATAGCGGAAATTAAAATGGTGCCGGGAATAGCCAGGCTCTTACCATTCTCGGTATATTCATTATATAGGGAATCCTTACCCGAAATGTAGGGCGTACCAAAGGCCTTAGCAGCCTTATAACAACCCTCCGCACAACGCACGAGATTTCCTAAACGGTCAGCCTTATCCGGATTACCCCAGCAAAAATTATCCAGCAAGGCAATGCGTTCCAAGCTTCCACCCACCGCGATGATTTGGCGGATCGCTTCATCAATACAGGAGGCCGCCATCCATAGAGGATCAATCATACCGTAGCGGATATTGATCCCGTTAGATACGGCGATCCCTTTATTGGAATTCAAGCGCGGGCGAAGCACAGCGGCATCCGAAGGACCGTCGGTGGCAACACCCACCAAGGGCTTGACTACGCTGGTCCCTTGCACTTCATGGTCATAAACCCGGATAACACTTTCTTTCGACGCCACATTGTAGTGCGCTAACGCATCACATAAATCTAGAGTTAAATCACCGGCGGCTTTTAGTTTCTCGGCCTTTAGTTTCGGCGCATCGTATTGGGCTTCCTTGGTAATCTTAGGAATACCATCGTGCACAAAGCTCATTTCCAAATCAGCCACCTGGGCGCCGCGGAAGAATAATTGCAAACGGCCGGAACCGTCAAATTCACCCAGCACACAGGCCTCTACATTCTCATCAGCAAAAATCTTTAACAACGCATCTATTTTGGAGGGCGGCACCGACATCACCATGCGCTCTTGCGATTCTGAAATCCAAATCTCGTGATATTTTAAACCCTGGTATTTTAACGGCGCCTTATCTAAATCAACCCGGGCACCCGTCGTGGCCCCCATCTCACCCACCGCTGAGGAAAACCCGCCCGCGCCGCAATCCGTAATCGCTGAATAAAGCCCCGCATCACGCGCCTTAAGCAACGCATCCAAGACCTTCTTCTCTTCAATGGGGTTCCCAATCTGTACAGCACCGGAAGACACTGTTTCAGACTCGCTGGTTAATTCGCCGGATGAAAAGGTCGCGCCATGAATCCCATCACGCCCGGTGCGTCCACCCACTGCGACGATCAAATCACCTTTATTAACTTTCTTAAATTCCTTACCCTTAGGGATTAAACCCACATTACCGCAAAACACTAGCGGGTTACCGACAAAACGTTTATCAAACAAAATAGCGCCATTGACGGTGGGGATACCCATCTTATTACCATAATCCCGCACGCCGGAGACAACCCCCTTCATCACCCGTTTGGGGTGCAGGGTGCCGGTGGGCAGTTCGCTAAAGCTCATGCTCGGTGGTGCAAAACAAAAGACATCAGTGTTGCATAACGGCTTAGCCGCCATGCCGGTGCCTAAGGTATCACGGATAACGCCGCCGACACCGGTATTGGCCCCGCCAAAAGGTTCCAAGGCTGAGGGGTGATTATGCGTTTCGACTTTAAAACACACATGGTAATCTTTATCAAAGGCAATCACGCCGGCATTGTCATGAAAAACCGAAACGCACCATTTTTTCTTTAGCTCATTGGTGACCTTGGCAATAGTGGTCTTAAATAAACTATTAATGATTTTAGCCTTACCCTTTTTACCTTCACGGTAGCGGATAAAACCACGGAAGGTCTTATGATTGCAATGCTCACTCCAGGTTTGGGCAATGGTTTCAAGCTCCACGTCGGTGGGATTACGCTTTTCCTTCGCAAAGTGGGCCTGAATGGCCTTCATTTCATTGATATTTAAATAGAGCTGGCCCTTTTGGGAAATTTCCATCAGTTTCTTATCATTGGCACCCAGCAAATCAACAACAAGTAAATCAAATTTAGTTTCCGCCTTTGTCCCCACCCCTAAGGTTGTCGGCACATGAGAGGCATCCTTGACCGCATGCTGAATTAATTTATTCATCAGCACGCGGTTGGTGATTGATTCAACCTGGGGCACGGAAAGCTTGCCATATAGATGAAATTGCCGGGCAGTGCGCACGGCGGTAATGCCGTTAATCCCCAAATCCCGAATGCCTTTTAAGGTGGACGCTTCCACCGGATCCATGACGCCAGGATTATAGGCAATCTCAACAATATGATGATCGGGGGTATTAGTAACCTTAGAAAGGGCGAAACTGTATTCTTCGACGATGGAATCAACTAAGAGCTCATCGCAAATACGCTTGATGGCCTCGCGATTGACATCGCCTTCCAGCAGATAGACGAGGGCGACACGGACATCGCTGACTTGGGAGATCCCCAAATCCGCAATATCCTTAAGCACGGCAGAACCTAATGAATCTAAGACACCGTCTTTTTGTTTGACTTCAATGCGCCAAATCATAGGTTTAATTTAACCTGCGACGCGGCGCAATACTTCCTGATAAGCTTCCTCGACATTACCTAAATCCCGGCGGAAACGATCCTTATCAAGTTTATTGCCCGTGCCAACTTCCCATAAACGGCAGGTATCAGGTGAGATTTCATCAGCTAAGATAATCTTGCCCTTGTAGCGGCCAAATTCCAGCTTGAAATCAATTAATTCAATATTTAATGTTAAAAAGAATTGTTTTAAGGCCTCATTAACCGCAAAAGCCAAGGCCGTAATCGCCTTCATTTCATCATCGGTGGCTAATTTTAAAGCCCGGATATGGTACTCATTGATCAACGGATCGCCTAAGCTATCATTCTTGTAACAGAATTCTAGCGTCGGGCAAGCCAACACTAAACCTTCCGGGACACCTAACAGGCGGCACATGGTGCCGGCCGCGCGGTTACGGATAATCACCTCGATCGGTACAATCTCGACCTTTTTAACCAACATCTCACGGTCATTTAACATTTGTTCAAAATGAGTGACAATGCCGCGGGTTGTCAGGTGTTGAAATATTTTTGAGGCAATGCGGTTGTTCATGATGCCTTTTTCGGCAATCGTGCCCTTCTTCTGGGCGTTGAACGCGGTGGCATCATCCTTAAAATACTGGATCAACAGGTCCGGATTATCCGTCGTGTAGAGAATCTTAGCCTTGCCTTCGTATATTTTTTCTCTTTTTTCCATAACAAAAAGTAGGGTCAACCCCTATTTATTTGATGCCCGCTTGTTTGAAAATCCGATCGCGGTGACGGATGTAATACTTGATGTCAAAGCACGCGTTGATTTCATTTTGGCCTAAATGCTTGCGCACACGACGATCGCGGAACAAGACATCCTTAAACTCAGAGCTTTCCTGCCACACCTGCATGGCACAGCTTTGGATGATTTCGTAGGCGGCGTCACGGGTTAAACCTTTTTTCATCAACTCAAGCAAGATGCGTTGGGAATAAATCAATCCACGGGTCTTGGAGAGATTGGTGATCATGTTCTTTGGATACACCAATAAACCTTCGATGATCGGAATAAATTTATTAAGCATGTAGTTCAACGCAATGGTTGAATCTGGCAAAATCACTCGCTCGGCCGAAGAATGGCTGATATCGCGTTCATGCCACAGGTTCATATTCTCTAACGCGACGATGGAATTGGCACGCAAGATGCGGGATAAGCCGCAGATGCGTTCACAGGTCACGGGGTTACGCTTATGCGGCATGGCGGAAGAACCGATTTGGCCCTTAAAGAAAGGCTCTTCGACTTCCAATAATTCTGTTTTTTGCAAGGCTCGGATTTCGGTTGCAAATTTTTCTAAGGAAGAACCGGTAATCGCCATGGCCATGACAAAATGCGCATGGATATCGCGCTGGATAATTTGATTAGCCACATTCGCAGGCTTCAAACCTAACTGTGCGCAGACATATTCTTCGACGGAAGGATCAATATTCGCATAGGTACCAACCGCGCCGGAAAGCTTACCATAGCGCAGGCCTTCGCGGGCTGCTACTAAGCGTTCCAAGTTACGGTTATTTTCATCATACCAAATCGCCAGCTTTAACCCAAAGGTGGTTGGTTCGGCATGTACGCCGTGGGTGCGGGCAATACAGACCGCATCTTTGTACTTCTTGGCCTTTTCTTTTAACACTAAGGATAACTTCTTCACATCAGCAATTAAAATATCGCAGGCTTCAACGCATTGCATGGACAAGGACGTATCCAACAAATCAGATGATGTCATCCCCATGTGTAAATATTGGGCATCTGCCCCCAAGCTCTGGCCAACATTTTGGATAAAGGCAACCACGTCATGTTTGGTGCGTTCTTCCAGGCGACGGACTTCTTCTAAATCAAATTTAGCATTCTTGCGGATCTTCTCCATGGCCGCCTTAGGGATAGCCCCAAGTTTTGTCATGGCTTCGCAGGAAAGGATTTCAATTTTAAGCATAATTTCCATCTTATGCTCATCGGACCAAATACGGCTCATCTTGGAAAGCGAATAACGATCAATCATGGTGTCTCCTTAAAACGGGTTATAAAAGACAAACATTTTTATCAATATTTTCTGGTAGGTTTTAAAAGCGCGGTTACTATACCAGCAAAAAAAGATACGGTCAATCTAAAAAAGATTGATATTTCGTAACATATTGATACAGAACGAGTTATGCTTTTATTAATTTGCCTTTTCTGTCTCGGCATTCAACCCATCTAACCCCGCACCTTCATCTGCTGGATCAGGCAGGCCTGCTGGATCAGCAAACTGCTCCTCGTTGGCCAACTCAGGGAACTTACCCTCAATATAGGCGGCGCTAACTTCAACACTTTCCTGCATTAACACAGGAATTGTTGATATTAGCTTTTGCCCATTGGGGGATTCATAAAAACTAATGAAGGCTTGTAGTTCTTCTGCTGAAAAATTACGCTCATAAATAGGAATTAACTGCTCAATGATTTCATCAACCTTGACGCGCTGGCGGAATTGGGTAACCTCTTCGGGTTTATCCGCAGGCATTTGCTCTAACATCATTTCAAAATTCTGCTCCAAAGCCTTGCGGGTTCCAAAAACATCAATGAACTTAAGCACAAGCTCCCGCTTACCGCTTGCTGCTGGCGCAGCAGCTGGAGCAGCAGGCGCCTCTGCGACCGCAACAGCTTCAGGTGTTTGCGCTGCTGAATGAACAATGCCGCCTAATAAGAAAAAACCAGTCAATAAGATCGCCTTAACCATAACATCTCCTTAAAATAACATTGTTTGGGAAATTTAATTTGATGGTATTCTATCCATTGAATTGTTTTCTTTAAAGGAATATTTGAGAAAATAACTTTTTTCTGCTACTATGGCGCCATGGTTGATCAAATCCGTAAAAATATCGACAAGAGCCTGGCCTCCTTCTTAAAAACCGTCCAGAAAGAATACAAGCTCCATTTAGTTTCTCCCCTTCTTTTTGACAGCATTAGGGAATTTACCCTACGCGAAGGTAAGCGCCTGCGTCCATTATTATTGATCTTAACCTATAAGGCCTACGCCCCTTCAACAAAATCCATTTCACGCAAACTTTACAATGCCTCCACCTGCATGGAATTCCTGCATAATTTCATGTTGATCCACGACGATATCATTGACCGGTCGGATTTACGCCGAGGACGCCCCACCATGCATAAGATATTAGCCCATACGGTTAAGACCATTGACCCTGATAAACTCGGCATTGACCTTGGCATTATTGCCGGCGATATCGTTTACGCACTGGCCATTGATGCGTTCTTATCCATTGATGAACCGCTGGAACGCAAAGAACGGGCATTGAAATATTTTATTCAAACCGCGGCCTTTACCGCCATGGGTGAATTTATCGACACGGTCAGCGGAGTTAAAGGCATTGCGGAAGTTGATGAAAAAGAAGTTTACCTTAACTACACCTTAAAAACCGCGCGCTACACCTTTGACTGCCCCATGGTCACCGGCGGCATCTTGGCTGGCGCGGATAAGCGCGAAATCAAGAAAATCTCTGAATTTGGCATCTTGATTGGCCAAGCCTTCCAAATCCAGGATGATATTATCGGTATTTTTGAAACTGAAGAAGCAATTGGCAAATCTATTTTAAGTGATTTAGCCGAAGGGAAGAAAACCCTGCTGGTCATCCATGCCTATAACACCTTAAAAGGAAAACAACTTAAAGCCTTCCTTGATATCTTTAACAAGAAAACCAAGACCTTAGCTGACTTGGAAGCAGTTAAAAAAATCTTCGTCGAAGCAGGAAGCCTTAACTATGCACTGGCCGCGGTCAACACCCGCCTGCAGAAAGCACAAAAAATACTCAAGACTTTAAAGATGAATGCAAAATACCGTGATTTAATTGGCGGAGCCCTGCTAAAACTCTTTTCCCATTCGCAAAAGATTGTCGACCTATATCAACCGCGTTGAGATTTCATCTAAAACTAAACGGCCTTGCGCTGTTGCCCTTAAAACCCCGTTGTGCCGCGCTAAAAAACCATCAGCCACTAATTGCGCAATTATATTTTCCTTACCTGAAGGCACCATAGCCGCATCAATGCCCCGGTTCATGCGCAAACCAAAAATTATTTTTTCCATCAAACGAGTATCTTCACTTAAATCCTCATAGCCATCCACCGCACAGCCTTCCTTATTTATAGCATCAAAATAATCAGCTAACTTATCCGCATTCCAATATCGACGCCCCTCTAAATAACCATGCGCACCTACCCCTAAACCAAGATACTCGCCACCCAGCCAATAATTTGTATTATGCGCAGATTCAAAACCCTCCTTCGCAAAATTACTAATCTCATACTGCATAAAACCATACTCCGCCAATAAACGCCCCACCAACATAAAATGCTCAGCTAACTTTTCATTATCATCAAGCTTCATTTGTTTGGCATAAAAACGACTATTGGGCTCCACCGTCAAGGTATATAAGGAAAGGTGCTCGCTGCCTAATGAAGCAATGCCCCTGACATCCGCCTCCAACTCTTCTAGCGTTTGGTTAGGAAAGCCATACATCAAATCCAGGTTAATATTATCAATGCCCGCCTCACGCAAAATACCATAGGCATCAATGGCCCGCTGCCGATCATGGGCGCGGCCTAAAAATTTCAAATAACGTTCATCCAGCGACTGCACGCCTAAGCTAATCCGGTTAAATCCAAGCTCCCTTAAACAACGCGCCTTCTCTAGCGTTATTCCCTCGGGGTTAGCTTCAATGCTTAGCTCTGCCTTAGGTGCAATAATAAAATTGGCCCTCACCCCCTCGAGTAGCCGCGTCAACTGCGCCCCGCTTAACATGCTAGGCGTCCCCCCGCCTAAATATACTGTCTTGATATGTTTGCCACGATGCGCACGCGCCTCGACAAGCAAGGCAGACACATAATCATCGCCCCGATGCTCCTGCCCCACGGATACAACAAAGGAACAAAAAAGGCATTTACGTAAACAGAACGGGATATGAATGTATAAAGAATAGTTTTTCATGAGCAAATTAATTTATTTATTTCAAAAATGAAAAAAAATTAAATATTTTTTATCTCACTGATTAATATATTTATTTTCCGACGACAAAATCCAATAATAAAATCACACTAATTAAAAATATTTTTAAAAAATTTTTGCATCCATCCTATAGCGTGCTATTATCTTAATAACAAATCAATCCTTAAGAAAGGAGACACATTATGGCTACTAAGAAAAAGGCTGCTAAAAAGAAAACAGCTAAAAAGAAGTAAGATCTGTTTTCAAAGCAATTTCATAAAACCCTCTGATACGTCAGAGGGTTTTATGTTTATAGCCGTGGTTTGTACGTTAACTTCACGAAGAAAATCCCCAACTCATAGAGCACCAACAGCGGAACAGCCAGCAGTAACTGCGACACCACATCCGGCGGAGTAAGTATGGCCGCAACAATTAAAATAATCATGATGGCATGACGCCTTTTTTGCCGCAGGTATTCCGGGGTTGCAATGCCGATCTTAGCCAAAAACGCCAGCACCAGCGGCAATTGAAATGCCCCACCGAAAGCCAGCACCA
>CAYNTZ010000071.1:0-10102 GCA_964400365.1 uncultured Planctomycetales bacterium
CCCGTAATTTATGGGCGGATAAGAATGCTTATGATGCCGCTGCCCGCAAATTAGCCGCCATGTTTATTGCCAATTTCCAGCTTTTTACTGACACGCCCAAAGGCCAAGCCTTGGTTGCCGCCGGCCCGCAATTAGAAGTCTTATCAGTTTAGTTATCGACGGTGATTTGACAGTACTTAGTTTTGTGCTATAGTTGATAGAGATATGTTTAAAACGTTTAAATCCCATATAGCGTGTGCATTGGCCGTTTCTGTCCTGGCCATGATGGCTTTTTGTTGCTGTACGGCAAAGGCTGTGCAGGCGGCTATGCTAAAGTCTAAGGCTTGTAACCATTGCACTGTTGATAAAACAGCTAAGGCAGATGCAGACAAGGCGCATGATTGTTGCTTTGCCAAGGCAAGCAAGGGTGAGGTGGCTAAGGCCTTTGAATTAGCTTCACAAAACCTAACTTCAGAGCAAGTTCTATTTACAGCGGTTTATCGTCCGCTGTTTGTGACAAAATCTACCATTAGTTTAGCTTATCTCGATGGACCCCCTGGTCCAGTGACTAAAGTTGCACTGTATTACCAATCACGCAGCATCCGCATTTAATAATTAAGGGGACACAATACTTAATTCATTTTGAGCATTTATATGCTTGAATTAAGTATTGTGTCCCCTTTATTTTTCCGATGTTTATTAACGTAATTAACCTAAGGAGGATGTATGAAAAAGCAATTAACAGCAATGGGTTTAATCTTAGCATTAATAAGCGGTAGCTATCTTCATGCCCAAGAGGCGGTGCAAGCTGTTGAAGTAGGTAATAAGCTTTGTCCTGTTTCAGGTGAAGCCATTGGCACCATGGGAGATGGTTTTCCTGTAGAACATAACGGCAAGATGTATAAATTATGCTGTGAAGGTTGTTCGAAGGATTTTAACAAAGATCCGGAGAAATTCACCAAGATCGCTGAAGATGAAGTCGCTCAAGCAACTGAAACAACTAATAATTAATGATAAAGGAGACTCTAATGAAAAAAGGTCTAATTGCATTAACAGCTATAGCTGTGATTGGTGTTTCAAGCCTTGCCATTGCCGAGATGGAAGGTAAAAAAGAAGGCATGGGCAAGGGTATGATGGGTAAAGAGGGGATGATGGGCAAGATGGAGATGATGCATGGCATGAAGGGCATGATGAATAAGCCCTCCATGGTTGCCTCTAATGATGGTGGGGTCATCATCTTGTCAGGCAATAAATTGTCCAAATACGATGCTAAGCTCAACCTAGTGAAGGAAGCGGAAATTAAAGCAGAATCACAAGGGGATGGCAAGATGTGCGGCATGTGCAAGATGATGGGCAAAGGCATGGGCATGATGGAAGGTCAAGAAGAAGCAGAGGAAGCAACGGATGCGCCGGCAGTGAAGGAAGAAGATCATAAGGCGCATCATTAATTAATAAGCTAGGGAAGGCGTTATGGCTATTGATCCTATTTGTAAAATGACGGTTGATGAAAAAAAGGCAATTGCTCTCCATGTGGGGGGGCAAGACTACTTTTTTTGTTCCAGTCATTGCAAGGAGAAATTCTTGCAAGCTATGACGCCTTCCCCTATTATTGCCCCAGCGCCGCATGGGCAGGGGCTTTACACCTGCCCCATGCATCCAGAAATTCAGCAGGACCATCCGGGAGATTGCCCTAAATGCGGCATGCCCTTAGAGGCGCTGAATCCCTCTGTTGAGAATAATGAAGAAGAGCATCAAATCCATGCCTTATCCCATAAATTCTGGGTGGGGTTGAGCCTCACCGTACCGTTGGTCTTGCTTGTCTTAGGGGAAATGATCCCTGCTGTCAATATTGGCCAATTGATACCGCATCATTTACTGCCAATCATTCAATTAGTCTTGGCAACACCTGTTGTTTTATGGACGGGATGGATGTTTTTTGTGAAAGGCTGGCAATCCCTCATAGCTCGACATTTAAATATGTTTACCCTTATTGCCCTAGGGGTGGGAGCGGCGTACAGCTATAGTGTGGTGGCAACCCTATTCCCGCAGATTTTTCCTGAATCCTTAAAGAAGATGGGGAAGATGGATCTTTATTTTGAGGCCGCCGCTGTTATTACGGTGTTAATTATCCTAGGTCAATTATTAGAAGCCAAGGCGCGCAGCCAAACCGGTCAAGCGATTAAAGCTTTACTAGGCTTAGCGGCGAAGAACGCGCATCGTTTGGTAGGAGATAAAGAAGAAGAGGTGGCTATTGAGGCGGTGCAAAAAGGGGACCTTTTAAGAGTACGCCCAGGAGAGAAGATTCCTTTAGATGGGGTTATTGTTGAGGGTCACAGCACGGTTGATGAATCCATGATTTCCGGTGAGCCCATACCTGTGGTAAAGCAGCAAGGGGATAAAGTGATTGGTGCTACTGTTAATCAAACTGGTACCTTTGTGATGCGCACAGAAAAGGTGGGGGCTGAAACCTTATTATCCCAAATTGTTCATATGGTAGCCCTTGCCCAGCGTAGCCGTGCACCTATTCAGAAATTAGCAGATACCATCTCCGGTTATTTTGTGCCAGTGGTGGTTTTAATTGCGGTGTTAACCTTTATGATTTGGGCTAACTGGGGTGCTGAGCCAAGGTTAGCGTATGCGATCGTGAATGCGATTGCGGTGTTAATTATTGCCTGTCCTTGTGCCTTAGGCTTGGCAACGCCGATGTCGATTATGGTCGGTGTTGGCCGCGGGGCGCAGATGGGAATTTTAATTAAAAATGCTGAAAGCTTTGAAAAAGCTGAGAAGATTACGCATGTGCTGACGGATAAAACGGGCACGCTAACCCAAGGCAAGCCGCAGGTAACGTCGGTGATAAGCGCCTTAGGGGTGGAGGAGAATTTATTAATACAGATGGCTGCTTCCTTGGAGAAAAATAGCGAGCATCCCTTAGCGCGTGCGGTGGTAAATTGCGCGCAGGATAAAAAGATTAATTTAGCTGTAGTTGAAGGTTTTGAATCAGTGACGGGTGCGGGGATTAAGGGGCAGGTCAATGGGCAGGCCGTCATTTTAGGAAAGCCTGGTTTTTTGCAAGAACAAGGTGTTGCGTTACCGGATGATTTGAAGGTAAGGGCAGAGGCGCTAGAACAAAAAGCGCAGACCGTGATTTGGGTGGCGGTGGATAAAAAAGCTTTGGGGATTTTAGCAATCAGTGACCCTATTAAGGAAACAACACCGCAGGCGATTAAGGCCTTACATGATTTAGGATTAAAGGTGGTGATCTTGAGCGGCGATAATCAGGCCACCGCTTTAGCGATTGCCAAGGCATTAAATATCGACGAGGTTTATGCAGGCCTTAAACCGCAGGATAAGCAGGATATTGTTAAGAAATTTAAAGAACAAGGGGCTTGTGTTTTAATGGCTGGTGATGGTATTAATGATGCACCAGCCCTAGCGCAGGCGGATGTCGGTGTGGCCATGGGTACGGGCACAGATGTAGCGATTGAAAGTGCGGGGATTACCTTGGTCAAGGGAGATCTTCATGGTATTGCCAAGGCCCTGCACCTAAGTCGGGCAGTGATGGCTAATATCCGCCAGAATTTATTTTTTGCTTTCATTTATAATGCCCTTGGCATTCCTTTAGCGGCGGGTATTTTATATCCAGCCTTTGGCATTTTATTAAGTCCGATGATTGCAGGGGCGGCCATGAGTTTTTCATCAGTATCTGTGATTGCTAATGCGTTACGATTAAAAAACAAGGGGTAAAGACATGAAAAAAATATTATTAATAGTGGCCGTGTTATTAGCAGTGGGAGGGTGGTTTTATTTACAAAACCGTCAAGCACCTCTTGAGCAGGCGACAGCAAAAGAAATTTGGTATTGCCCCATGCATCCTAATTATACCAGCGACCGACCGGGCTTATGTCCGATTTGTAATATGAGCCTGGTTAAAAAAGAAGGTCATCCTTCTGATAAGCACGCCTTAAAAGAGCATGAGGCAGCTTCCTTGCCATCAGGCTATGGCATGGTTAAGGTTACGGAACATCAACAGCAATTAATGGGGGTTAAGACCGCCAAGGTCTTGCGTCAGCCGTTAACAAAAACCATCCGTGCCAGCGGCTATGTGGCACATGATTTAGAATTATACCAAGCTCAAATTGAATATATTAATGCCTGGCGTGAGTATGATGCCTATCAATCTCGTCGGCCAGTGAGGCAGGAATACCGTCAAGATTGGCGTCAATATTATGCAAGCTCCTCCAATCGTCCTCGATCTGTAGCCTTCCGTGATGCTCAACAGCGTTTGATTAAGGCAGAATATGAATTATTGCATATGGGGATTAATGAAATGCAATTAACAGATTTGCGCAAGATTAAATATGGCCAGCCTTGGGTACAGCCGGAGATTTTATTTTTACGGAAAGACCAACCCTTTTGGGTTTATGCCAGCATCTTTGAATCAGAGATAGGTTTTGTGGATGTGGGGCAGGAGGTTGATATTGTTATCCCTGCATTTTATGAAAATTATAAAGGGGTGATTAAGGCGGTGGCAGGCATTGTTGACGAAGAAACCCGTACGGTACGTGTTTTAATAGAGATTACTAACTTGCGCAGTGATTTAAAAGCAAATATGCAGGTGGATGTAAATATCAAGGTGGAATTAAATGATATGGTTATTGTGCCGCGTGATGCCGTGATGGATACGGGCACGCGTGCTGTTGTTTTTGTGCAAAAGTCAGCAGGGGAGTTTGAGCCGCGGCAGGTGAAGTTGGCTATGCCGGGGGATGGGGTTTATGGCATTAAGGAAGGCTTGAAAGAGGGCGAGATTGTAGCTAGCGAGGGCAATTTCCTGCTTGATTCAGAAAGCAAATTACAGGCATCTTTCTCTGTGGTAATCCATTAAGTTTATTGATTCCTTAATTGATTTCTCCGTTAGGCAGAAATGGCTGGTCATTTTGTTGACGACGATTTCTTTAGGTGCGGCCATTGTGGCGATGCGCCATGTGCCTTTAGATGCCATTCCTGATTTGTCCGATACGCAGGTGATTGTCTATTCCCGTTGGGATAGGAGCCCTGATATTATTGAAGACCAGGTGACCTATCCGATTGTCAGCGGCTTATTAGGTACGCCGGGGATTAAGGCTATCCGCGGATTTTCGGATTTTGGCTTTTCCTATGTCTATGTGATTTTTAAAGATGGCACGGATATTTATTGGGCGCGCAGCCGTGTCTTAGAATATTTAAGCAAAATTACGCCGCGTCTGCCTGAGGGAGTCAAAACTGAAATGGGCCCGGATGCCACGGGGGTGGGCTGGGTTTTTCAATATGCCTTGGTGGATACTTCCGGCAAGCATTCCCTGCAAGAGTTACGTTCCTTCCAGGATTGGAACTTGAAATACCATTTACAATCAGTGTCAGGTGTTGCGGAAATTGCCTCCATTGGTGGATTTGAAAAGCAATACCAAATCACGGTCGATCCTAAACGTTTATTAGCTTATGGCATTTCCATTAATCAGGTGATGGATGCGGTGCGCGATGGCAATCAGGAGGCAGGTGGGCGTTTATTGGAGTTTAGCGGCGCGGAATACATGGTGCGCGGGCATGGTTATGTGAAAGGCATTGAGGATTTAGAAAACATTGTTTTAAAGGCAGATAAAAAAGGCATCCCCTTATTATTAAAGCAGGTGGCAAACGTTGCTATTGGCCCACAGATCCGTCGGGGGGTGGCTGATTTAAACGGGCAGGGTGATGCGGTGGGCGGTACGGTGGTGATGCGCTTTGGTGAAAATGCCTTAAGCGTGATTGACCGCGTGAAGCAAAAGTTAAAAGATTTGGAAACCTCTCTGCCAGAAGGGGTGAAGGTAGAAGTTGTTTACGACCGTTCTGATTTAATCAAGCGCGCTATTGATAATCTGCGCCATCAATTAACGGAAGAAATGATCATTGTAGCCTTGGTGATTCTTTTATTCCTGTGGCATTTCCCTTCAGCCTTTATCCCGATTATCACCATCCCCGTCGCAGTTATCCTAGCCTTCCTGCCCATGCTGGGGATGAAGTTAACTTCCAATATCATGTCCTTGGCTGGTATTGCTATTTCTATCGGGGTTCTGGTTGATGGGGCCATTGTGCAAATGGAAAATGTGTATAAGCGCCTGGAGGAATGGGAAAAGGGTGGGCGCGTCGGGGATCACAAGGAAGTAGCCATTAAGGCGTTGAAAGAAGTGGGGCCGTCGGTATTCTTTTCGCTATTGGTGATTGCCGTATCCTTCTTGCCGATTTTTACCTTACTTGATCAAGAGGGGCGCTTATTTACGCCATTAGCGTGGTCAAAAACCTTTGCCATGGCCATAGCCGCGGTGCTGGTTGTGACCTTTAACCCAGCCCTGCGCATGTTGTTGCTACGTGTTAAGCCCTATAAATCAAAAGTTTTAAACACCTTGTTAGTGGGCAAATATCACGAGGAAGAAAAGCATCCGGTTAGCCGCATCTTGTTTAAAGTGTATGACCCTATTTGCCGCTGGGCCCTGCGTCGTCGGGTATTGGTCTTAAGCGTAACGTGCGCGTTAATGGTCTCAACCATTCCCATATTCATGCGTTTAGGTTCTGAATTCATGCCTCCGCTGTGGGAGGGTGATTTACTTTATATGCCAACCACCATGCCGGGTATCTCGGTAGCTGAGGCTGCCAAATTATTACAGCGGCAAGACCAAGTGTTAAAAAGTTTTCCCGAGGTGGATAAGGTCTGGGGTAAGGCTGGGCGCATGGAATCATCGACTGACCCGGCGCCTTTTTCCATGATGGAGACAACTGTTCTTCTAAAGCCAGAATCTCAGTGGCCTGTGAAGAAAACGCATCAGCAATTAATTGAAGAATTGGATAAAGCCTTGAAGATTCCCGGCGCCACCAATGCCTGGACCATGCCGATCAAGAACCGCATTGATATGCTCTCCACCGGTGTGCGTACGCCGATTGGAATTAAGGTCTTAGGGCGCGATTTAAATGAGATTGAGCGTATTGGTGTAGAGGTGGAAGCGTTATTGAAAGATTTGCCCGGCACCCGTTCTGTTTTTGCCGAGCGCACCACAGGTGGTTATTTCCTGGATTTTGATTTAAAGCGGGAGAAATTGGCGCGTTATGGTTTATCGGTGAAAGACGCGCAGATGACCCTTTTAGCAGCGGTGGGTGGTGAAGAGATTGCCACGACTGTCGAGGGTAGGGAGCGTTATAGTGTCAATGTGCGCTACCCGAAGGAATTGCGCGCTGATGTGGATCAACTGCGTCGGGTTTTAGTGGCCACACCAAGCGGCGCGCAGATTCCGTTAGCTGAGATTGCCGATATTGTGCTACGCAGCGGCCCTGGCATGATCCGCAATGAAAATGGCCTGCTTGCAGGCTACGTATATGTGGATGTTTCAAGCTCCGATATTGGCGGTTATGTGAAAAAAGCTAAAGAGAAGGTCAATGCGCATTTGAAATTACCGCAAGGGTATAGCCTCTTATGGAGCGGGCAATATGAAAATATGATGCGGGTGGCCGAGCGCATGAAGATTGTCCTGCCGTTAACTTTATTGTTAATTATTTTGTTACTTTATGCCAATACCCAATCCATCGCCAAGACGGCCATCGTCATGTTGGCGGTGCCCTTTTCCATGATTGGGGCGGTGTGGTTGTTATGGGCTCTTGGTTTTAATATGTCCATTGCGGTGTGGGTGGGTATTATTGCGTTGATGGGGCTTGATGCAGAGACAGGTGTCTTGATGTTATTATTTTTAGATATAGCGTACAAAGACGCGCAAAAAGCCAATAAGCTTAACAATGAAAAGGAATTGGAAGAAGCGGTGGTGCACGGCGCGGTGCGCCGGGTGAGGCCTAAGATGATGACGGTGATGGCGGCGTTATTAGGCTTATTGCCCATCATGTGGGCAACGGGTGCTGGGTCGGATGTGATGCAGCGCATTGCCGCTCCCATGATCGGTGGGCTGGTGTCATCCTTTGCTCTGGAACTCTTGATTTATCCGGTGATCTTTTATATATGGAAAAGCCGTGAATTGAAATTGCTTAAACACCATGCTTAGATTAGAATATAGATACCTATGTTCAATGAAATCCTCCTAGCCTTTATTCCTTTATTCTTTACCATGGATCCTATCGGTATCCTGCCTACCTTTGCCGCGTTAACCCAGGGGGTTAATCCAGCACAGAGAAAAAGTATCATCATCCAGTCACTGTTGACTGCTTTTGGTCTAGCGGTGGGGTTTTTGCTAATAGGTAAGGCTGTGTTTCAGTTGCTGGGGATCACCATGGCTGATTTTACCGTGGCTGGCGGCATTATTTTATTTTGTTTTGCGATGGTTGATCTTTTAGGTGGGGGGAAAACCACCCGGCGTGGTGCAGCTGCTGATTTAGGGGCCGTGCCTATTGGTACACCCTTGGTGGTGGGGCCTGCCACCTTGACCTTGGCTTTGATGCTGTCGAATACGCATGGCCTTCCGGTGGCCTTGGCTGCTGTCATGATTAACCTGACCATTGTTGCTGTTGTTTTTATTTATGCTGACACCTTGATGCGTGTGCTGGGCAAGGCTGGGTCGAGGGCTTTGTCCAAGGTGATGATGCTCCTGCTTGCCGCCATCGGCATCATGATGATCCGCCGTGGTATCTTAGAAATTATAACAGGTCTTAAAACTCCTTAATTATGTCCGTACTGCATTCTCTTAAATCAGCCGTGATTATGCTGGCCATGACCATTTTGTTGGTACTGATTGCCTTAAGCATGGCGGTGGCGTATTTGATAGTTACCCCTGCTGGCGGCAAGATACTGATTGATTATACTCTTAATAAATATGCGTCTATTGCTAGCATGTCCGTCGGTAGTTATGAAGGTTCGATAGATCAAGGTTTTATCTTAAAAGATATACGCATTACGGATTGGCCAGCCTGGCCTATTGCGACGATACATATTCAGCAAGCGCGGGTGCAGGTTCCCCTATGGTCCTGGCAGAAAACATCGGTTGATATTTTAAATGGGCGGGTTTTTTTGCCAACCTCAGATCCGATTGTGTTTAGCGGCCAATTTAATGGCGGGTTGTTAAAGGGCAATGTGTACGCTAAGGCTGTTGATGTCCATGAATGTGCCACGCCTTTTGCCAGTGAGGCCATGATTAAGGGGTTGGAGGGTTCTGTTGACGGGGTGGACTTACAAGTTACTGGGCCTTTGTTGGCTTTTAAGGTGGCGGGGCATTTATTTGTAGACCAGGTGAAATATAAGGCGACAACGGTCAGTGATGCGTTTACGCGGGTTGATTTAACCATTCATCCGGTGGGTGAGCTATGGCCTTTATTCGGTGAGGTGGTGGTTGATTCGGGCTTGGTTGAAACGCACAAGGTGATGGTTGACCTGCGCAAGAGCAAGGTCAGTTTCAGCGGTGATGCTTTTAACCCAGGTTTAGAGCTTTATGGGGATAGTTATGTTGAAGATATTGATATTTCATTTAGCATCTTAGGGACGGCAGTCAAGCCGCAATTAAAGATGGATTCCGACCCACCTTTGCCTGAGGATGTGTTGTTATTAGTCTTAGTGACGGGAAAATCATGGTCAGGGGCGTCATCATCCTTAAGCAAGGGGGCCTTAAATAGTGATTTAATGAGCGGTTTCATGGATTATTTCTTCTTAGGCGGTAAGGGTGGGCAATTTTCTAAGACCTATGGGTTAAAGCTGGGGGTTGAGCTTGAACAAATGCCGACGCAGACAGGTAGTTCAGGGTTATACTCAAGGAAGTTGGAAGGTGAGGTGGCGGTCAGTGACCATGTGAGTGTGAATGTGTCCAAGAAAGTTTTACCGCAGGAGCGAAGCCCCTCAACTAATGCGCAGAAGCTTAATCAAGAAGGCGAGACGGAGATTTATCTTAAGTATAAAGAGAAATTTTAATGGGCATATTATTGGCGGGGTTATCATGAAAAGTTTTTTTGAGATTAAGGATGGAGCGGTTGTCCCCAGTACGCGGGAGGCGGGTAAGATTATTGTCTACGCGCTGCCCAGTGAAGCGGAGAAACTGGAGTTGCATCAAACCTTAAATATTGACCAACATGCCATAGAAGCAGCGCTTGATCCCGATGAAATTTCGGGTGTTGAATGTGCCCCAGACCA
>CAYNTZ010000072.1:0-9988 GCA_964400365.1 uncultured Planctomycetales bacterium
TAGGTGGTATTGACATGAATAGCGATAGCTTGGAGTTAGCGATTAAGCGTGATGGGGGCGGCATGCCCTTACCGGCGTCCCAACAAGACTGGGCGCAGGTATCTATCAATGGCCTAGAGCCCATCTTTGTTAAAATGGAACCAGTAAATCTTCTAGAATTGATCGGAACGCCATAATATAAATCCGTACTGACATTCGGATTTGTATTATGGGGATTGTATTTTAAATTTGCTTTTTGGGCTTTGGTTGGGTACACTTAACGCATGGCTAATTCGAATCCGTTGAACAATTTATTTGATAATAACAAGGCCTGGGCTCAGGGCGTTCACCAGCGCGATCCGCAGTTTTTTTCTAAATTATCCAAGATTCAAAAACCACAATATTTATGGATTGGCTGTTCCGACAGCCGGGTGCCAGCTAATGATATCGTAGGGCTTTTGCCTGGCGAGCTTTTTGTGCATCGCAATGTGGCTAATGTCGTCGTTCATACCGATTTTAACTGTCTTTCTGTCCTGCAATATGCCGTTGATGTCCTAGGCGTTAAACATGTCATTGTCTGCGGGCATTATGGCTGCGGTGGGGTGCAGGCGGCAATGAACAATCTGCAACTAGGCTTAATTGATAATTGGTTGCGCCATATCCAGGACATTCAAGCCAAACACACGGCATTCCTGTCACGATTTAATGATCCAGTTCAACGCTGTGACCACCTTTGCGAATTAAATGTGATTGAGCAAGCCATTAGCGTGGCCCAAACCACCATTGTCCAGCAGGCCTGGGGACGGGGCCAGGAGTTAAGCGTGCATGGGGTGGTGTATAGCTTAAATGATGGATTATTGCGTGATTTGTCATTAAGTGTGATGCGGGCCCAAGATGTATTACCTGCGTATAGTCAGGCGATCACCCGTCTTAGTGCATAAAATTTAATACCCACTGACTGATATAATTATACCCTTATGAAATTTATCGCCGACCTGCATATTCATTCCCATTTTTCTAGAGCGACGGCTAAGAATTTAGATTTAGAGAATTTATACCTGTGGGCCCAATTAAAGGGCATAGATGTCGTTGGCACCGGAGACTTTGTGCATCAGGGCTGGATGAAGGAATTGGAAGAAAAGCTAGAGCCTGCGCAAGAAGGCTTATTTAAGCTGAAAGCTAAATATGCCAAGCCCATGGACGCGCAAGTGCCTGCGTCCTGCCGCAGGGCCGTGCGCTTCTTGCTCACCGTTGAGATTTCCAATATTTATAAGCGTCACAATAAAGTGCGCAAGGTGCATAACTTGATCTTTGCGCCGAGCATTGCTTCTGCTAAAAAGATTCAGGCTAAACTAGGATCAATCGGTAATATTAAATCCGATGGCCGGCCTATCCTAGGGCTTGATTCCTACGACCTATTAAAGATTACCCTCGATGCAGACCCAACAAATTTATTTGTGCCCGCCCACATTTGGACGCCGTGGTTTTCTGCACTTGGTTCCATGGGCGGTTTTGACAGCATGGAGGAAGCCTTTGGCGATTTAAAGAATCAGATCTATGCGGTTGAGACGGGCTTGTCCTCAGACCCCCTCATGAATTGGCGCTTAAAACAATTAGATGATTATATCCTGATTTCAAATTCAGATGCGCATTCTCCGGCGAAATTAGGACGGGAGGCCACTGTTTTTGATACGGATTTATCCTATGGTGCTATTTATAAGGCTTTTGCAGATAAGAAGGACAAGGGTCTAGTTTCTACCATCGAGTTCTTCCCCGAGGAAGGTAAATATCATTACGATGGGCATCGCGCCTGCAATGTGCGCTGGCATCCGCAGGAAACATTCAAGCATAAGGGTTTATGCAAGGAATGCGGCAAGCCGGTGACGGTTGGGGTCATGGCGCGCGTCGAGGAATTGGCGGATCGCCCAGAGGGCTCCAAAGGTTCACGTTGGCGCCCGTATCAATCCGCTATTCCTTTGCCGGAATTAATTAGTGAGGCTAAGGAAGTTGGCCCTGCCTCTAAGGCGGTGCAAGCCGCGTATAGCGAGATGTTAAACGCCTTGGGCAGTGAGTTTTATATTCTCTTGGATGCGCCGTTAGATCAAATCAAAAAGTCTTCTGGTGAGTTAATCGCTGAAGGCATTAACCGCATGCGCCGTGGCGAGGTTAAAATTGCGGCTGGCTATGACGGGGAATTCGGAACCATCGCAATTTTCAAAGATGGCGAACGTCAACAAATTGAAAAGCAATTAGCTTTTGTTTAATGGATAATCTAAACGATTCCCAATATAAGGCGGTTATTCATACGGCGGGACATTTGTTAATTACCGCTGGGCCTGGCACTGGCAAGACGCATACGATTACCCGCCGCATCGCGCATTTAATTCCTTCCTTAAAGTCAGATGAGAAAATCTTAGCAATTACCTTTACCAATAAAGCCGCCACTCAAATGAAGGACCGCTTAACCGCCCTAGGTGTTCCGTTAAGCAAGATCTTCGTTGGAACCTTCCATGCCTTTTGTTTGAAATTACTACGTGATCACTGGCAGGAAACGGCGCTTCCTAAAGATTTCAAAGTCATCACGCCCGATGAGGTGGAGGGCTTTGATAAAAATGTCTTGGAAGCAATTTCCTTAACCAAATCAACCCATCTAGCCATCGAGCCTGATGCGGATTATAAGGCCTATCAGCGTTACCTGCGCAATAAAGGGTGCATTGATTTTGATGATATCCTGCGTGAGACCTTAAGCTTATTAGAAAATGAAGAATTAGCCGCGCAATTAAGAAGGCGTTACCGCTATATCTTTGTTGACGAATACCAAGACAGCAATATTATCCAAAACGCCTTACTTAAAGCGCTGGTTTCCGATGGTGTCGGTTTGACTGCCATTGGCGATCCCAATCAAAGCATCTATGGGTTTAGGGGAAGCAATGCCGCGTTATTTAACCGGTTTAAGGAAGATTTTCCCGGAAGCATTGAATTAACCCTGGCTGAAAATTACCGCTCCGCCTCGAATTTGATTGCCGCGTCGTCACAGGTGATGGGCGGCCTTGATTTATTAGCGAAACTTGACACCAAGGGGCATTTGATCACCTATCAGTCCGAGAGTGACCGGGCCGAGGCTGATTATGTGGCGCATCAAATTGAAAAGTTGATTGGCGGCATGGAAATGCACAGTGCCCGCCACAGTCACCGCACCTTTGGGGATATTGCCATTCTCTATCGGCTTAACTCCCAGCGTCATGTGATAGCGCAAGCCTTGGATCATTTGAGTATTCCCTATCAAGTGGCACAAAAGCCGCCTAAGGTGGTCGAATATTCCGACGAGGCCGTGCTTGGCCAATTTGAAGAAGAGTTGGATTACGATGTCGAGAAGGTTTCCCTCTTAACCCTGCATGCGGCCAAGGGTTTGGAATTCCCCGTGGTTTTTATTATTGGTTGTGAAGATAAAATCCTGCCTTTGGACTTAGAGGGGATGAAGGGCGATTTAGCCGAGGAGCGTCGGCTCTTTTATGTAGGCATGACCAGGGCTCGGGAGCACCTGTGCTTAAGTTATGCCAAGCGCCGCCAGCTTTTTGGCAAGAGCTTAGGCAATGACCCTTCCCCATTTTTAACAGACATTTCTCAAGAGTTAAAAGCCTTTGAAGCGGCCCGCCGTAAACCTGTTAAAGTGGACCGTGATGCCGCGCAAATGAAACTGTTTTGAGTTGACAAGCCCTAGCGCATATCCGATACTTTACTTGTGTTAAGACAAATTGCCATTATTATCGCTGTCGTGGTAGCTGCCTATGCCATTGTGCTTCCAGCACCGTTTAAGACCATGGATGACAGGGTCTCTATCGTTGAGAACCCGGCGATCAGGTCGGTAAAAGGCATCCCTGAGATTTTCCAGCAAGGTTTTTTTCGGGACCGTTTTTATTACCGCCCCATGGTTAATTTAAGCTTCATGGGGGAGTATCACCTTTTTGGGTTGAATCATTTTTATTATAATCTGGATAATGTGTTGCTGCATGCTGTTAATGCTGTATTGGTTTTTCGGATAGCAGCTGTATTGTTGGCTAATAGTTCCATGGGTTTCTGGGTGGGGTTGCTCTTTGCGCTGCACCCCCTACAGGCGGAGGCCGTCGGCAATATCTCCGGCCGTACGATCTTGTTGTGTTCATTTTTCTTGTTAACCGCTTTTTACCTGTTCTTGGCCTACGAACGCCGCCGGCAGGTGTTTTTATTGGCAGGGGCATTAATATTTTTTGGGTTTGGCCTATTATCCAAGGAATCGGCCGCGATTTTTCCTGGGGTCTTGGCGTTATACCTATGGTTTAGGCCGCAGGGGACATGGCGCCAGAAGCTTGGGTTATTATGTCCGTTTGCCCTTATTATTGTTGGGTATCTATGGTGGCGGCATCATTTAGGTATTACTCAGCTTGCACGGGCCGATGATGCGGTGACCCATATTCTTGGGTTCATCACTTTCTTGAAGTCACTGATCATTCACCTGCGTTTATTTATCTTGCCTACGGATTTATATTTTGACAGGGGATTGATGCTGTTAAAGAGCTTTGCTTCCTGGCAGGTGGGCGGCATTCTGATGTTTTGGATAATTGTTGCATCAGCGCTGATGCAATGGCGTAAACGAATATCGACGCTGGTTTTATTCTTGTTGGGTTGGTTTGCGCTTGAGTTATTGCCTGTATCCCAGTTGGTTGCCAGTATTGTTATTCAGCCGGGGATGATATCAACAGCAGATCACTTTCTTTACCTGCCCTTAATCCCAGCATTGATGTTGCTTGTCTTGGGGGCGGGGCAGTTTATTAAAGGCAATAGTCGGCATAAATATTTAAGCCCGGTTATTTTGAAGGTAGGGGTCGGTGGGTTTTTGCTGTTTTTCTTTTGTGTTACGGTTGAGCAAAATATTTATGCCAGGGAAGAGCTAAGCATGCTGCGGCGTTCCGTTGGTTTTGAACCGCGCAATGCCCGTATGCAGGCATCCTTAGGGCTGCAATATGTTTTTAGGGGGAATCCCGCGCAGGCACAAAGCCATTTTCAAGCGGCAGTTGATGCTGATCCGTTTAACGCGCAGTACCGCATTAGTTTAGGGACGTCATTGTGTGACCAGGGGCGCTTTATTGAATGCATGGGGCAATATGTGGCGCTGGATAATCCAGGCAGTTATAATGAATTGCTGGAACGCCAAAAAAGCATGACCATTATACGCCTCGAAGAAGAGTTGCGCGCTGGTAAGGATTATGATGCGAATGGTTGGTTTATTTTAGGGGTTTATTATGCTAAGGTTGGCCGTATGGATGAGGCGATTAGCGCATTTGCAAAAGCATTGGCGTATGACCCAATCCATGCCGGGGCGTTAATGAATGCGGGATCGCTTTATGAAGCGAAACAAGATTTTATGGCGGCGGAGAAGTTTTACCAGCAGGTGCTACAAAGCCCTCAGGCAACGGAGTTTCAGCGTAATTTTGCATCAGAACATTTAGCTATAATTAAGGGTAAGTCTTAAATTCTATGTGGTCATTTATCCGTCATCAAGATAACCGTGATTTTTTCCGTTTTTGGTTATCCCAATTAATATCCCAGTTTGGCGATAGGGTACATCAAATGGCCCTAGTCGGACTGATTGCGGTACGCGCGCCAGGGTCTACTTTTGAATTAGCCAAGTTATTAAGCTTCACCATTATTCCAGTTTTTATTATTGGGCCCATCGCCGGTGTTTTTGTTGACCGCTGGGATAGGCGCACCACCATGTTTGTCTGTGATCTAATCCGTGGGGCCCTGGTTTTAGCGATTGCTTTTTATTTTATGCATCTACCGGAGTTGTGGCCGCTTTATACGGCGGTCTTTCTGATTTTTACCTTTAGCCGTTTCCATGTGGTTGCCAAGATGTCCTTTATTCCTCAACTGGTGCGCTCCAATGACCTGCACATTGCCAATTCCCTGGTGACGACGACAGGGATGATTGCCTTGGTCTTGGGGGCTTTGCTGGGCGGTTATATTGTTGAGTACCTAGGGGCTAAGGGCGGGTTCTGCTGGGATGCGGCCACTTTTTTCATTTCTGCCGTGTTGGTTATTAGCATTAGCTCAGTCCGCCGGTGGCGTCTTAATAAGGAGGGAATACTAAAAAATACAAAGGAGATGGTGCGGGCCCAGAAGACCGTGTGGGCTGAAATTATTGAAGGGGTGCGTTATATTAGCCAGCAAGGCCAGATTCGTTTTATTTTTATCATGATGTCGGTGTTGTTTGCCGCGGCTGGGGCAATCTATGTGGTCATTATTGTCTTTGTGCAGCAGGCTTTTCATAGCGTCACTAAGGACTTAGGTTTTTTGGCTGTGCCGTTGGGTATTGGCTTATTGGTTGGTTCCCTCTTATATGGCAAATGGGGAGGCCGGTTTTCTAAATTCAAGACCATGTTCCTGTCCTTAATCCTCGGCGGCCTTTTAATAGCTGTCTTTGCGGCCTTGGTTGAGGGGACACATAACCGAAATTTAGCGGTGTTGTTGGCGTTTATCTTAGGGGCTGTCAGCGGCCCGGTGGTGATTGCGGCTAACACGGTCTTGCATGAGGTCTGTGATTTTCAAATGTCTGGTAAGGTCTTTGCCGCGTTAGAATTTGTGATGCACCTAGCCTTCTTAGGCGCCATGTTGGCCACGTCGTTGATTGCAGAGTCCATGCCGCGAGCATGGATTTTAATCGCAGTTGGTGTTATATTTACAATCATTGGTTTTATCGGGCTCATCAAGAGCCGTCATTGGAAGGATGCCAAATGAATTTTGCTGTTTTAGCGTCAGGAAATGGAAGCAATTTGCAAGCCATCATTAAGGCTGTATCTGCCAAGACGATTAAGGCTAAATTAGTCTTGGTGGTCAGTGATAAGGCAGATGCGTTTGCCTTAGAACGGGCCCGCAAGGCGAAGATCAAGTCTTGTTATATTAATCCAAAAGATTTTCCTAATAGGGAGGCTTTTGACCGCCAGGTGATTGGGCAATTAAAAGAAGCCAAGGTTGATTTTGTTGTGCTTGCCGGGTACATGCGTTTACTAAGCCCGTATTTTATTAAGCAATTTGAAAATAAGATCCTCAATATCCATCCAAGCCTGTTGCCGTCTTTTAAGGGCACGCAGGCTATTAAGGATGCCTTTGCCTATGGGGTTAAGGTTAGCGGTGTGACCGTGCATTTTGTCGTTGATGAAATGGATGCGGGTGCGATTATCATGCAGGCGCCGGTTGTCATCCTGCCTAAGGACACCGTAGAAAGCTTATCCGCAAAAATCCACAAGGTGGAACACAGGATTTACCCGCAAGCCATTAGCTTATTTGCCAGCGGCAAATTACAGCTCAATGGCCGTTGTGTTAGGGTTTAGACTCTTCGTCGGGAATCTGTACCTTGCCATTTTCGAAGACGATATGGATGAGTTTGCCTTGGGATGCTTTCTTGTCCTGGGGCTTATCATCGCCAAAGGCTGCTAATTGTTCCTTAGTGAAGATAAATTTTTTATTTAACCGCAGGTTATTTAGGCGGATTTCAGCGAATTCATTGAATTGGTAATAGCGTGTGGTGTCTGCGACGATGGCGATGATGGCATCGTCAAAGTCCGGGTTGGGCGGGAAGTCTGAGCGTTGGAATTTAAACTGGATGCGGTTGGTCAGTTGTGTGCTTAAAAATTCACCCATGGTGATGTCTTTGTAGTCAATGTGCGAGCCAATCTCATCACCAATAAAGGATTGCCCGCCCTTGGTGTCTGCCAAAAAACGTTTCATGTACTCGTCGTAAGGCAGGTCTCCGCTCATGTAGCGTTTAAAATCTTCCAAATAGAAGGTGCTGCGCGTTTCAATGCCTTTCTTGATGTCAGTAACGATAATTACTACAAAGCGGGGCTCTTGTTCCTTAGGGTCAGGTTTAGCGCTAAAGAAGGTGTCTGTAATCGCGGTAAATAAATTGTTTTGGGTTTTTGAATAACTTTCCGTGTAGGCAGAATTATAACCGTAATCTTCCTTGGAAGATTTTTTCTTATCAATAATATCGTATTCAATATTAAACTTCCCCGCCGTAAGATTTACGTCCAGGAATTGCACGCTGAATTTTTGTTTAGCTGGGTCTTCCGCCATGCTTTGGTTGTTTTCTTTTTGCGCTTCATAGTCAAAAATGGGCTTGTCGATAGGTAGATAAATGTAGAGGGTTTGGCCCACCATGCGGGTGATGACTTGCAATTCAAATTCTTCGCGGCATTTAGTTTCAAATTTCTTCTGGGCTGCCGTGATAGAGATGGGGGCTGCTTCTTCCTTTTTGGTGCAGGAGGCAAACAGGCTTACGCCTAACGCCATGAGCACAAGCAGGGCAAAGGGATTAAACCGTCGGACGGGCGGCTGGTGTAAGGCCGAATTTTTGGAAGATGGCTTCGATGTCATCGTATTCTAGTTCTTCTTTAGTATAAAGTTCTTGGGCAAAATAATCCAACAGCTCGCGTTTTTCCATGAGAATCCCTTCAACTTCTTTAATGCACAGCTGCAGGATGTCTTGGATGTCATTATCCAGCGTTTCTTTTGTCTTTTCAGAGATTTGGTGGTATTTGTCGGTAAATAAGAAATCGCCCACCAGCCCGCTTTTTCCCATCCCGTAGGAGCGCACCATGCGCGAGGCAATATTCATGGCGTGATAAAAATCAGCGCCAGGCCCGCCGCCTACCCCTTGGGAAGTGGTGCCGAATTTAATGCGTTCAGCTGCATAGGCAGCGACGGAGCGTTTAATGTCAGCCATTAATTCTTCCTTGTTGGCTGAGCTGTGCTCTTCCTTAGGTGAACTAAACACCGCCCCGTAGAAACCCTTACGGGGGATAATGCTGGCCTTGATAACATCGTCAGTGGGGTGGAGCAAATAACCGATGATGGCATGCCCGGCCTCGTGGTAGGCGGTCCATAGCTTGGCCTTATCTGAGCGCTTGATATTTGATTTCATCCCGAACGCAATGCGGTCATAGGCGCCGGAGAGGTCTTTCATGGTGATCTTGTCACGGCTTTCGCGCATGGCCAAGATGCTGGCTTCACGGATCATGTAATCAATATCCGCCGGGGAGAACCATAAGGTTTTGCGCGCCAAAATTTCGATATTGACTGATATGTCCGAATCAGCGACGACCTTCTTGAGGTAGAAATTAAACAGGTCTTTGCGTTCTTTAAGGTTAGGGCGGGTGACGTAGATTTTGCGTTCAAAACGCCCAGCCCGCATGATGGCGTCATCCAGGTCGCTTTCCGTGACGTTGGTGGCGGCAATGGCGATGATATTATTTTCAGCCTTGCGTAAGCCGTCGAGTTCGGTCAAGAATTGGTTGATGGTGGCGTTATTGCTGGTGGCCCCGCCAAAGCCAACATCAGCGACGCGCGGTCGGGCAAAGGAATCGATTTCATCAATGAAAATAATGCAGCCGCCTTCCAAAGAGGCTAGGGCACGTGCTTGTTTAAATAAAGATTTCATCCGGGCAGCGCCTTGCCCAACGAACATGCCGACAAAATCGGAACCGACGGCGGAAATAAAGGGTAGGCCCGCTTCAGTGGCAATAGCCTTGGCCAGGTAGGTTTTACCGCAGCCGGGAGGCCCAAACATAATGGTTCCCTTGACAATCTTTCCGCCGATTTTTTTGACCAAGGTGCGGTCTTTAAGCAGGTTAACGATTTCCTTAGCTTCTAATTTGGCTTCATCCATGCCGATAACATCGTCCATCCTGACATTAACCTTCACCTTGTTTAAGTCGAGCGTCCCCATCTTACCGGTTGCGCCACCCGACATAAGCCAGTAATACATCCCAAAAGAGAGCGGCACCTGGATTAGGGTGACAAAGATAAACATGATAAGGCTTTGCCCCATTTGGGCGGAAATATTGCGGCGGGAGAAGGATTCCAACTGGTCGTAATTGGCATTAGACACGGTCATGTATTGGATAAGCCAGGCGATGAGGCAAATTGAAATAGAAATAATTAAAAGCCGCAGCCAATACAACTGTACAAATAT
>CAYNTZ010000073.1:0-9847 GCA_964400365.1 uncultured Planctomycetales bacterium
CACGTTTTAGCAGACGCTTCATCACAAACCGTAATCACATAATCATATTGCTTGCCAGCTTTTAATAAATCAGCAACGGCCTGTGTTTTTTTGTTAGCAATGTCGATGCCGTCTTCTTTGAGAATTTGTGCAACGAGCGCATTAATTTGGCCGGGTTCTAAGCCGGCGCTTTCAACCTCAAAACGCTCGCTTGCCAGCTTACGCAAAAGCTCTTCGGCCATTTGGGAACGGGCGCTATTGTGGATACAGACAAATAAGACGCGTTGTTTGGGCATACATCTTATGGATTGTCGATGTGGTGGTGCTTGATGTCGCGACCTTCGACGATGTAAACAACCTCTTCAGCGATGTTCGTGGACAAATCCGCGATACGCTCTAGGTTATGGGCAATACGCATTAGCTGCAGGCCACGAGGAATCGCATCTTTCTTATTGCGCATCATTTCAGTTAACTCACGCAAAATCTTGTCCCCTGCGTTATCAACCACATTATCCCTGTCGCACACTGATTGGGCTAATAGGACATCTTCATTAATAAAGGCATTAATACTATCCTTAAGCATCTTAACCGCCCCCTCCCCCATCAAGCGCACATCGTCATAGGAAACAACGTCAGGGTTGGCAATTAAGTATAAACCACTCTCAGAAATGTTCACCGCATGGTCCGCCATGCGCTCTAAGTCCTTGTTCATCTTAATAATCATAATCACCATGCGCAGGTCACGCGCCACCGGCTCATACTGGGCAATCAACTCAACACACAATTCATCAATCGCGCGATCATACGCGTTAACCTTTGGCTCCTCGGTGTTCATGACATCATTTAACATATCCGCTTTTTTCTCCAAAAGCCCACGGATACTCTTTTCAATCATTTCTTCAACCAAGGTGGCATCTTGGATTAATTGGTGTTTAAGTTCGGTGATTTTCTCTTTTAACATATGGCCTCTGATGGTTGATTAACCGAATTTACCGGTTAAGTATTCTTCTGTGCGACGGTCCTTTGGCACTGTAAACATTTTCGAGGTTGAATCAAATTCAACCAAATCACCCATGTATAAGAATGCCGTGTGATCTGATACGCGCGCGGCTTGCGCAGTGTTATGCGTCACAATAATGATGGTGTAATTCTGTTTTAATTCAGCAAATAACCCTTCAATCTTGGCGGTGGCAATCGGATCAAGCGCAGAACAAGGCTCGTCAAATAAGATAACCTTAGGCTTAACCGCCAAGGTACGGGCAATACACAAGCGCTGCTGCTGCCCGCCGGATAGCGAATAAGCTGATTCATGCAGGCGGTCCTTAACCTCATCCCACAGCGCCGCCTTCTTTAAACTTTCTTCAATCGTGCCGTCAATATAGGCCTTGTCCTTAATGCCCTGCACCTTCATGCCGTAGGCAATATTCTCATAGATGCTTTTAGGAAATGGATTAGGGCGCTGGAACACCATGCCAATTTCCCGGCGAAGATCTGTCACATCAAGCTTGGCATCATATAAACTGCGGCCATTGTAATTCATCAAGCCTTCATAACGGAAGGACAAGACTAAATCATTCATCCGGTTAAGGCAGCGGATCAAGGTGCTTTTGCCGCATCCTGAAGGGCCCATTAATGCCGTTACCGAACGCTCATAAATCTTTAACGACACATTACGCAGCACTTGTTTGGCCCCGTAAAATGAATTTACTTTCTGGATATCAAAGATGACGTTACGATTTTCCATTAAACCTACCACCTTTTTTGATGCTTATGCCTTAGATAAATAGCCAATGCGTTCATTAACAGCGTAATCATTAATAAGACAATGATCCCTGCCGCCGCACAGGCCAGGAAGCCTTTTTGAGGACGGGAAACCCAATTAAAAATTTGAATCGGCAACACCGTAAACGCATCGGTTAAGCCTTTTAATGTTACATGAATATAAGGAAATGTCGATGAAAAAGCCACCGGGGTCTCCGGCAAAAAGGGAATATAGGTTAACGCGCCTAAGGTAATTAACGGCGCTGTCTCCCCAACGGCACGCGACATCGCCAGGATAATACCCGTTAAGATATTGCCAAAGGCCATGGGCAAAACCTGCAGGAATACGGTCTGCCATTTGGTAGCCCCTAAGGCAAAGGATGCTTCACGCAAGGAAGAAGGTACTGAACGCAACGCCTCCCGCGTTGATAGAATCACCACCGGCAAAATCAACAAAGCCAGGGTCATGCCCCCCGCCAACACCGAACGGTCCAGGTGCATAAAACGCACGAAAATCCCTAAGCCCAAAAGCCCATAGATAATCGAGGGCACACCAGCCAAATTAGCAATATTGATTTCAATAAAATCAGTAAACCAATTTTTCTTGGCATATTCTTCCAAATAAACACCAGAAGCAATGCCGATGGGAATAGCTAGAATAGCCGTGGTGAAAAGAATCCACACCGTCCCTGCCCATGCAGATAGAATGCCCGCTTGCTCCGGCCTTCTTGACGGAAATGACGTAAAGAATTGCCAATTAATGCGGTTTAGCCCATCTGCACAAACATCCCACAGTAAGAGAGCCAGCACCAACAAACCAAACATGGTGGCCAGTACACCAATCGTGCCAAACATCCTGTCTAGTTGTTTAATCATTGGTAGACTTCCCTAAAGCCTTTCTTTAAATGAAAACTTAAGACATTAAGTAAGAAGGTAATCATAAACAAGGTCATCCCGCAAACAAAGATGGTCTTGTATTCAAGCGTGCCATGCGGGGTATCGCCTAAGGAAACCTGCACGATATAGGCGGTGATCGTTTCAATAGGCGTCAATGGATCCAACGAAAGCCGCGGCTGTTGGCCTGCGGCAATAGCCACAATCATGGTCTCCCCCACCGCGCGGGATACTGCTAGGATAATAGCCGCAATAATCCCTGACAACGCCGCTGGAAAAACAATTTGAAAAGCCACCTGGATCTTGCGGGAACCTAAAGCATACGCCCCTTCACGCAAACCCATGGGCACCGCGGTCATCGCATCTTCACTTAACGAAGACACCATGGGGATAATCATAATCCCCATCACCAGCCCCGCGGATAAGGCATTAAACCCAGACATTTGGGGAAAAATGCACTTTAACATCGGGGTTACAAATAAAAGCGCGAAATACCCGTAAACCACCGTCGGTACCGCAGCTAATATTTCAAGCAAGGGCTTAACCACCTGGCGCACACGCTGGCTTGCGTATTCGCTTAGATAAATCGCACTAATCAAGCCAATAGGCACAGCCACCGCCACCGCGATAACAGTAGTTAAAAATGTCCCGCCCAATAATGGCCAAATGCCGTAGTGTTTTTGGGTAAATAACGGCGTCCACTGGGTGTCAAACAAGAACTGCTTTAAGGACACTTCCTGGAAAAAACCAATGGTTTCCGACAGCAAAACCCAAATAATACCGACGGTCGTAAGAACGGACAAGAGGCTGCATGACATTAGCAGCCTCTCGATTGTCCATTCCTGTATTTGACGAGTTTGTTTTTTAGAAAACATTATTTTGTGTAAATTGAACCTTTAATGCGCCCTGCCAAACGGTTCTTGGCATCGGCATAAGCCTTTTCCGGCATCGGCACATAACCAACTTCTTGGGCTAATGCTGGCGCGTGTTCAAGGTAATACTCAGCGAATTTCTTAATTTCCGGATTTTCATCCAGCGACTTTACGCTTACATAAACAAATAAAGGCCGAGATAAAGGCGTATATGAATCATTCTGCACCGTCTCAATCGAGGGTTCAATAGCCTGCCCCTTATTATTGACAATCGGCACAATCTTTAATTTGTCTTTATTTTGTTCATAGTAGGCTAAACCAAAATAGCCTAAGCCGTTGACTTCCGAGGAAACGCCTTCGACTAAGACATTATCGTCTTCGCTAGCGGTATAATCCCCCCGGCTGGACGCGGCCTTGCCATTGATCACTTCGGTAAAATAATCAAAGGTGCCTGAATCTGTGCCTGCGCCAAAAAGCTTGATTTCTTCATCCGGCCAACCAGCACGAACTTGACTCCACTTGGTAATTACTCCTTGAGCCGATGGTTCCCAGATTTTCTTTAATTCAGCCACGGTCATTTGGTCAACCCAGGTATTGCGGGGATTAACCACCACGGCTAAACCATCGTAAGCCACTGGTAATTCAATATACCCAATTCCGCTTTCTTTGCAAGCAGTAACTTCTTTTGATTTAATGGGGCGCGAAGCATTGCTGACATCGGTTTCACCGCGGCAAAAACGCTTAAAACCACCACCGGTACCGGAAATACCCACCATTACCTTTGTTCCGCCGGAAACTTTCCCGAATTCTTCAGCCACCGCTTCTGTAATGGGGAACACGGTTGATGAACCATCTGCCTTAACCATGCCCGCGGCCCACGCAGCACCTGCAAGGCCTAACATCATCGCCGCCATTACTGTTATCTTTGTCCAATTCATATTAAAGAACCTTTCTTAGAATACATATTAGGTTAGAATTTAACGTTTAAATCAGCTTGAACTATTTTTTGGGGATTCTTAGCTGCTTTAATGCGCTGATCCTGGTAATAGTCAAACCCTAAGGACACATTCTTGCTTAAACCAATGGTCAATTCCCATTCTTGGCCCTTGATGTCCGTCGCACCACCTAAGCGGTCAGAATCCGGGAAGGCATCAGGAAAAGCATCTTTGCCTAAATTAGTATATTGATACTTCACCTGCCATTGGCCCTTGCCATTGACTTTTTCATCACCGACTTTAACACCGCCAGCCCAACCCGTCCCTTCATCAACGGCAGAATTTAACCCATCATCTTCTGACGTCCCAGAATCCAGGTTTTGAATAAAATCACCAAATAACGCTAAACGCGGGATCGGCAATACACCTACGGTAGGATTGTTGATCCCCAATTCAGCAGAAGCACCGATGGAATCATAGTCATACTTTAAAACCGACCCAGCCAAGGTATTAGAAGAAGCGGTGCCATCTAACGCCACTCCCTTTACACCATTAAAACCATAATACACGCCAGCTAAATTCGCGTCAAAAACATCTTCTTTATATTTAACACCCGCTTGACCATAATGCATATATGGATCAGGCCTATCTGTTTTATTGTTCTCATCGATCACTGAAACCCCACCATTCAAATAGGTGGTTAACTTTCCTAATTGTTTTTCCACATGAACCGCACCGCCGGCTGGATTAATATCAGTATCCCACAACATATCCGTGGGCGCCCATAAATAATCTGCTTTAGTGTACTTACCCGCAATGAACTTACCCCAAGGGGCTGCTTGATGCTCCGCATAGGCATAATCCAAACGGATATCGCCGCGACGGAAGGAATCATTAAAGGTCTGGTTGGTTGAACGGGCATCATCAGTGGTCGAACCGCTTTCTGATGAGGCTAAACCAGCACCCACCTTCCACTGCGGATTAACCTGATTCTCCACCCCTAAACGGTAACGGATACGGCCACGTGTACGGGACTCTGTATCGTTCTCCCTGCGCTCATATTGGTAGCGTACCCGCACATCGCCTTTTAATTTGGTGGTCTTAACCCAATCTGGCAAACCTGTTTTAACTGCATCTTCTTGGATGGCCTTGGCATCTTCCGCAATTTCCATCTTTAAGGCACGGGCTTCCGCCTTATCCAAGATACCTTTTTCCACCAACTTCTCTATTAAAGAATCCACCTGGGTCGCGGCTGCCCAAGAAGCGGTGGGCATTGCTAAAACCATTGCCACAATTAATGTTAAGATACGTTTAACCATGCTTCCTCCATTGATGTAAGTTGTTCTTTTACAGGGGGTTTTATGTGTAATGCTTGATTGTAACGCAGGAATGTTAAGAATAGATTAAGCTCAAATAAAGCTTTTACTAAAAGTAGGAATGAAAAGGAAGATCATTAAAAAACGTCTGTTTACCGTACAATATCTAGGTAACCAGCAGGAATTTCAACACATCGGAACGGGTAAGAATGCCCACGGGCATATTATATTGATCAACAATGGGGATACAGCCAAATTTACGCTCAACCATGGTTTCCACCGCCTCAAAGAGGGTTTGTTCCGGCTTTAACGTAACTGGCGTTGGCAGCATTACATTCTTTAAGATAAAACCATTAAGCATATCCCTATCATAATACCAGGAGCCATCTTCTAATTTTCTAGGGGAATGCACCTTATAAAGGCCGTGTTGACTAATGAGACCGACTAAAACACCAGGCTCATTGACCACCAATAAATGGCGAATGCCATAAAGATTGAGCTTCTCGTGCACCAGGGCAAAATCATCATTCTCCCTAACCGTCATCACGGGAGCAACCATCGCTTCTTGTATCTTAATTGTTTTTAAAAACTGACGGATCATGTTAGCCCCCCTTGTTAATTACAACAAGCCTTTAGCAATAGCGTATTTTACCAAATCTGCCGGTGTTTTAATATTTAATTTATTAAGTAATCGACTGCGGTGCGTTTCTACCGTGCGGATGCTAATCTTAAGCTTGGTTGCAATATTTTTATTAGCTAACCCCTTTGCCACCAAGACCAAGATTTGCTTCTCACGCGCGGTCAAGACATTGGCCGATGGATGGCTTTTAGGCAGGATGCGTTTTGAAAAACGCTCGATCTGCTCTTCCATTTCCTTACGGCGGGTAATCTCATAACGGATAGCCCAATATTGGTAAGGCTTGCCTTGCTTATCCAAGAACGGGATAATCGTCGTATCTACCCAATAAGCAGAACCATCCTTAGCGCGATTCTTAATCTCCCCCTTCCACACCTTGCCCTGAGCAATGGTGCGCCATAATTCACGGAAAAATTCCTTAGGGTGATGCTTGGAATTTAAGACGCGATGGTCTTGGCCTAACAATTCTTCCCGCTTATATTTGGAAATAGCGCAAAAGGTGTCGTTCGCAAAGATAATCCGCCCCTTGACATCGGTAATAGCAACAATAGCCGAGGCGTCAAGCGCAAATCTGATTTGGGAAAGCTCTTTAAGTGAAGTTTCTAAATTATTTTCTACAAGTGCTGTAACCATATACCCGCCTTAATGGCAGGCATTATAACAGCAGTAATTAAGGGGACACAATACTTAATTCGTAAGAATTAAGTATTGTGTCCCCTTAATTCAAGCGCCATGATAACGTTGGTGCAAAATATCACCTATTGCCCGACAGGCATCAACCGTTGTAAAAATACCAACCAACTTACGATTATCTTCAATGATGGCGCAACCATAATGTTTTGAAGCCATCTCTTCACTTACGGCATCTAAAGGAGTCTGCGCTTGAACAACATAGGCTGGCGAATGAGCGACATCCTTAACAAGGGTGTCTTGTAGATTTATTTTGATGAAACTCGATGCCATCTTGATATCTCGATCTGTAATCACACCCCAAACCTGATCCTCTAACATAACAGGTAAATGACGGATATGCTTTTCTTTCATTAACTTTTGTGCTTCATTGATTGTTGCTAAACCATCAATAAAGACGGGGTTACAGGTCATGAATTTTTGAATGGTTGGTATTGCTTTAGACATACTTACTCCTTAATGTTAGGTGTTTAAAAATTTAAAGCCAATGAGACGTAACCAAAATCAGCATCATCATTAGCTCCAGAATTAGCTAAATACTTACCCGCATAAAGATGTGAATAGCCAACAACCGCCGTGGCATATGAACAAATCTTGTAGCTAGCCCAAAGATCCACTTCATTACCTACATGCGCATTAGCACTACTACTGCTTGAAGTACGCGTCACCCCACGCGCAGCTGAATAAAATGAATCTTTGACAGTATCAAGATAGATTAAATGCAGATCAGCCGTCAACTTTAACTTGTTTGTTGGATTAAGCGTTAACGAATAACGATAATTATTCAAGTTCTGTAGGCTAATAAGATCCATATAACCATAATGATTGTGATTGGCTGGATATAGATTATCAAAGGTGCGACGGGTATTATCCGTTGGGTCCGTATCTCCGGAAGCATAATCGAATTCAAAACCCAAACGCGGCTTCCAGGCCATATCCAACGTGTAACCAGCACCTGCCACCAGCATCATGGCATCGATATCCTTGTCATTAAAATCGCCCGCCTGTCCTCCCAATTCCACTTCGTAATCAAAACCATGCAATTCCTTTGCCACCACACGCCCACCCACGGTATATTCTTCCAACTCAGCACTACCCGATGGGCCAAAGGAAATATCCTTATTTGCTTTTCGATAAATCAAATATTGTTCAACAGTTAATTTCTTATCCACCGCCCAAACCGCGTAGTAACCCATCATTGAATCCTGCGTTGCACGATCAAAGAAATCATTGCCCTCACGCGGCGTCTTATTCGCCGTTAACGATGCCATAAAAATATCCGTCTTGATATTAGGTTGATCCCACGCAACAACAGCCCTGCCTCCTTCAAAGGTTTGACCAATATTAGACCAATCCGGATCACCAATCAAACGCCCAGCCCCATAGGTTAACGACTGGCGCCCCAAGGTTAATTGCGTATGCGGTATTGATTCATTAGATGCGATGATATCCTTAAATGACACATATAATTGACGGAAATCTAGAAAATGCTCCAAGGTCGTCTTGCTATAATCCTCAACATTGACCGTCCGCGCATCCTGCAATTGAGTATAAATCTCAACCTGCTTAACCGGCGTATACGCCACCCCTAAACGTAAACGCAACAACTGATACATATCCCGATCTTCACGTGAGTCTGAAAAATCAAAATCATCCTTGGATTCAAAACGATCCCGTAACTGCAAATCAATCTTTAATGCTTCAGGTAGATGCTTATTAATCATTTCACCTGCTGTTGCCGTAGAGATACCTGCACACATAATACCTATAACAATTAACGCCTTTTTCATTTCTACCCCCTTAAGACCCGTTAAAAACATTATTTCTTCCCCTATTCTTTGCGACATATAAATTTTCATCTGCCTTCTTAATCAGATCTTCAAGCCCCATAGAACTGGCATATTCCGCAACTCCAATACTCAATGTGATTGGCTTCTTACCACTTATTACCTTCATCTTCTCTGCAATTTTATTAGCAACAACCGTTGCGTTAATAGCATTGGTATGAGGCAGAATAACAGCAAACTCATCCCCCCCATAACGGCAAGGCACATCAACATTGCGCGTATAACCTTTTAACATCTGGGCAATACTTTTAAGCAAGGCATCTCCTTCTTGATGACCCAAGCTATCGTTGTAATTCTTAAAATTATCAACATCTATCATTAATAAGGCCAAATCCCCACCATAACGCTTTTGACGGTTAATTTCATATTCTAATGTTGCTACAAAATAACGGTGATTAAAGATGCCTGTCATCTCATCCGTGTTGGATAAGTGCTTAAGCTCTTGCTCTAAAAGCACCCTGACGGTGGCATTCTTCCAAACAGCCACAAAATGAGTTACGTGATTCTCACTATCTACAATGGGCGAAACGCTTTGATCTGCATAATAAAGATTTCCATCTTTCTTGCGATTAATCGTAGTCGCATTAAAAACCTGACCACTTAAAATTGTCTGCCAAAGCCTTTGATAATAATCAAGCCCATGCCGGCCTGACTGTAGAATACGCGGGTTCTGTCCAATTGCTTCAGATCTTAAATATCCAGTTGTCTTTTCAAACGCCGCATTCACATAAACAATAATGCCCTGAACGTCTGTAATCATCACATGATCAGCAGTCTGCTCAATTGCCTTTAGTAAGGTTTCCGTCGGTAATCTATTATGGGATAATGATTGCGTCACCATTTAATCCTATTATTCAACAACAATGGACTCTCCAATGCTTAATGTCCCCTGCTCCAACACCTTTGCATACATGCC
>CAYNTZ010000074.1:0-9646 GCA_964400365.1 uncultured Planctomycetales bacterium
AATGATTGTGCCCCGTCAGAAAAAGCTTCTTCCGGGTTATCATGCACTTCAATCATCAAGCCATCACAACCAGCTGCAATACCCGCACGGGCACCGGCACCCACATATTCCCATGAACCTGTGCCATGGCTTGGATCAACAATCACCGGCAAGTGAGACAATTTCTTAGCCACTGGCACAGCATTGATATCAAGCGTATTGCGGGTCGCTGTTTCAAAGGTGCGGATGCCGCGTTCACATAACATCACATCAAAGTTGCCATTAGCCATTAAATACTCGGCAGACATGAGCCATTCCTTGACGGTGGTTGACATACCACGCTTTAACATCACCGGCTTTTTGCTAGCTCCCACTTCTTTTAACAAGGAAAAATTCTGGATATTACGTGCGCCAATTTGTAGGACATCAACGTATTTGCAGACCAATTCAACCTGGCGGGTGTCCATGACTTCAGTAATGGTGCAAATGCCCACTTCCTTCCCCACTGATTGTAAGATCTTTAAACCTTCTTCACCCATGCCTTGGAAATCATATGGTGAGGTACGCGGCTTAAAAGCCCCGCCACGCAGAATATTTGCACCCATAGCTTTCACCGTCTTACCAATAGAGAGCATCGGCTCATAACCTTCAATGGAACAAGGACCCGCCATGACAGCAATCTTCTTACCCCCGACGTTGGTACCATAGTTTAACTTGATAATGGTGTCTTCTTTCTTAAATTCACGGGACACCAGGCGGTAAGGAGCTAAGACTTGAACGACTTGCTCAACACCGGGAAAAACTTCTAAAGGAACAACGCGCAAGGCGTCTTCCGGCCCGATAAAACCAATCACAGTACGCTCAACCCCACGAGATACATTTGCTTTTAAACCTAATTTCTGCGCGCGCTCAACAATATGCTCAATATTAGCCTCGGTCGCGTCCGGGCGTAAAATAATAATCATCTAAGCCTCCACAATCTTTTTTAATGTTTGAATAAAACGTTTGTTTTCTTGATTCGTTCCAATTGAAACCCTGATATAACCTTTTAATCCCCAGGCACTCATGTCGCGGATAATCACACCTTGCTTTAATAACGCCTGCGCCAGAGCCGTACCGTCTCCGCCGACATAGATTAAAATAAAATTAGTAAAACTCTTCACATAAGCCAAATGTAGTCCGGTCAGCGACCGGTACAGAAATTGGCGCTGTTCTTCAACCTTGGCCGCAACATTTTTATAGTAGGCTTGATCGCCTAAAGCAGCCACTGCGGCCGCTTGCGCGACGCTGTTGACATTAAACGGTTCACGCAGGCGATTTAAGATATCAATAATATCAGGCCGCCCAATCCCATAACCCACCCTTAAGCCCGCTAGGCCATACATCTTCGAAAAGGTACGGGTCACCAGCACATTAGGGTATTTCTTCATTAAGGCAATGCCGTCAGGATAATCCTTCGAATGCACATATTCAAAATAGGCTTCATCAAAAAATACCAGGGTGTCTTTCGACACGGCTTTAATCAAATCTTGGGCTTCCTTCAAATTAATATAGGTACCTGAAGGATTATCAGGATTGCCAATAAAAATAATCTTGGTGCGACGACTTATCTTGGCCTTCATGGCCGCCAAATCATATTTAAAATTCTTGAGCGGCACGCTGTGAATCTTAGCACCTGCTAAACGTGAGGCGATGTCGTAAATTAAGAAAGACGGCTGGGCAATAATGACTTCATCACCTTGGCCTACAAAGGCTTTCACCGCCAGGACAATAATCTCATCAGACCCATTACCAAAAATCAACTGATCTTCGCCAACCTTTAAAAACTTAGCCAAAGCCTTGCGCAACACAACGCAACCGCCATCAGGGTAACGGTTTACGCCCTTAATCGCAGCAGCCATCGCCGCCAGCACCTTCTTCGAAGGCGGATAAGGATTTTCGTTGGAAGCCAACTTAATGACACTCTTTAACCCCAGCTCGCGCTTAACATCTTCGATAGGCTTGCCTGGCACGTAGGGTTTTACATCATATATATACTTATGAGACGCTTTCACACAAACTCCATGAGTAAACATTAATAAGACAGGGCATTATAAAGGGTGATGGGCAGGATGTCAACGTTCAAGACCCATGATACTTAAGGCGCCATTGATGGGTGTGATGTCAATGATGCGCGCTTCTATGCCGGCAAAATCAGAGGATTGGAATTGGGCTAATAAGGTAGGGTCAATACTCATAGCCACCCCTGCGTCTTGATGCTCAATATCCATCATTAAATCTTGGGCTTTTAAATCAATACCGCCAGTCTTGGAAGGTTTTGTTATCATTGCTTGACTAAGAAACGTTGTATTATTTCCTGTTACAGACATTCCCAAAGGCACACGGATCTTCACCGGCGCATAAATTGACTCCACCATAACTGTTAATAATACCATCCGCACCGAAGCACTTGCTGCTTCAGAAAGCCCTATTTCAATTAAGGAAGACATGTTCTTCCTAAAAACATCCTTTAAACGTAATTCATGATCATACGCATCTTGAGTAAGAACAAAGGCGGGTAATAAACATTGTTCATCTATAACGGCATCGTCATTATATAATTCTCGTGTTTGCAAAACCTGACTGACCTGATCAGCAAGCGCTGACATCAAACGCGTGAACGCTTCACTTATTTCTTCCCACCCTTTTATGGAAGAGTTTAAACGACTATTGATATAGGTCATCACCTTCCAATAAGCAACAGAATGCTGCTGATAATAAGTAGCATCTTGAACATGTAAACTGTCTATAATATCCCTAATAAAATCATCCTTAATCATATCATCCAACTTTTGCATAACCCCTTGAGCAATAAAGATCAGCAATTGTGGATCTCCTACCGCAGACAATTTCTTTTGAAAATAAACATTATGAACCCAATCGTTGATTCTTTCGTCAGCTGATCTCTTTAGCTCATCCAACCCCTCTATTGACCTGTATTTTCGCACCACGATGCCTGCTGCCACAGCCAATGAAAGATTCTCTCCTTCCAATAAAGCCTTTAATCTATTTTTGGCTTCCTGCAATTCTTCCGCCGTAAACTTCTTTCTCAAATTTAACATCATTTCAACAGCGCGAATGATATGATATTGATCTTGCAGAGACAAAGCCCCTTCTTTAAAAGCAAAACCCTTGATTGACTCAAGTGCTTTTAACTCAAATTTTGCCCCCAACTCTTTCTTCCACGTTTCAAGATCAACGCTCATCGCAGCACTTACCTGCTCTAGGATTATTCCTGAATCTACTTTATTTGCTTTTATTTCTTTTATTTTAAAATCCTTACCCGTAATCATTCTCAAGAATTCTTTAGCCCACTCCTGTCCTTTTAACTTTAAATTAGCGCCTGTGGTGGCATTAAAATCAATCAAGAAGACCATTGTCTTGTCATAAGTCCTGATATATTTAACTACAATTTTTGTCTTATCATTAAGACCAATCTCAATCCCAGAACCCCCCTTCCAAGATATCTCCCTTACATCATCTTTTAAATAAATCCTCTGTAGTCCCTTCGTGCCCCTGCCTTCAATATAAAGAACTTCTTTTTCTTTTAATCCCATTGCCTTCATTAAATGCCTTGCTAATTGCTTAGGGTCTGTTGTCATTAAACCCAATAACATTTCCCCTTGAACTCTTTGCATTGTTACATTAACCGTAATGGCTTGTTCTTCCACCGTACGCACATCTTGCTCTCGCCTAGGGTCAATCAAGACCTTAATTAATGCCAACATATCCTGGGCATCAACTACATCTTGTGCTAAATGCTCCTGCCCCCTGCCTCCTGAAGTCTTAGCACGTTTTGATACAAAGCCAGGGGAAGATTGCCTTGCCTTTGCATAGATATCTAAAGCTTTCTGACGAATTTCTTTATCTTTTATTACTGCGTCTTTAAATATTCGGAATCTTTCCTGCGGATCTCTTTGTACAGCAATCTGCACATCAAACCAGCTCCACTGAGCGTCAACCAATCTACCTAAGGCGCCCTCAAGATCACCTTGAGAATATCCATAAAATTCATCAAATGAAGCATCATACCCAAGATATTTTTCATCCATCACCGACACGCCCCACAAACCAACTCTAGCCTCGTTTAACAAATACTTTGCCGCGATCATGGCATAGGAAGGGAAATACCTCTTTGTGTGTGATTGATTCTTCCCCTTAGCTATCTCATCTGGCGTTTCTCCACTTAATTCTTCAGACTGCTTAACCAATAGATATAAGGCCTCGCGTTTTTCTTTATACTTATCGATAAAGGGCTTTAATATAGTGTTAAGCTCCTGCCACCATGTTGCTGGATGCGCTTGGATATACGCGTATAGCTCCTCTCCCTCCATTCCTTTAAGTAATCCATGATTAAAATTCGCCACCCATGCTTGACGGTACTGTTGCCCCTTTTCATCATCTAAAAACAACATCAAATTATCAAAGGCTTGCAGGATATCTCGCGTATGCCCAGGAGCATAATTTTTTTTAGTGCGCAAACTAAAAATCGTATTAAACTCCTGCAATCCATTCCTAATTACATGCGGCATTATAAGATGCCACGGATTAGGTTGACGTAAACCAGCCGCATCATAGGCCTGAACTAATTCCTTATTTAATGCTGATACTTGATCATACAATTCCCGAGCGGTCATGGCGGAGGAAGCAATAAAAGACTGTGATTTAGGAGCCTCTCTAAAACCAGCTAACTTACTTAATATTTTCCTAATCGGCGTATCATTCCCCCTCACAATCTGACACAAATGTTCTACCTCCCCCTTCACATCTAAAAGATCCTCAGGTAAAGCAGATAAATCACGTATTAATCTGTCCCATAGTCTCAGCATCTCCTGATAATCTTGCCCCGTTCTGTATGTTCTATCTAAAAGTGAAATCTTACCTACAAGAGGACGAACGATCGATGCATTCCTTGTGTCTGTCATAGCGCGTAAAGGCACCATAGCTTCAAACACCTCATCAATTAACCTACCAAGCTCTACGAATTCCTTAGGATCTTTAGTTAAATGCGGATTTACTCCAGTTTGATACCGCACACGCAAAACTTTAAAACCCTTATTTTGAATAGAAACTATTTTTTTGTCTGGCTGGAATATTTCATTACTAACGCTGATCTTAAATCTATCTGAATGTATATTCTTTAGAGGAACTGGCATTGAATCAACAAGAGCCTCAAACTGCCCATCACGCTCTTGGATCACCAATTCCCCTTTTTCGCCAGCCTCTTCCCAACTTAAAACAATTTCTCCAGCCATAAAGGCAAATTCATGACTCCATCCATGCAGCAAATTTGTCGTAAAATAAAGTCCATCTAATACTTCATCTGGTACAGCTACACTTGACTCTGCCATTGCCATATCCGCTTTAATCATGTAGTTGGTACTCGCCATGGCAGCGCTATCAAAAGCGCTTAATTCTTTAGCATTCTTGATGGTGGTCATAGCGGTGGAGAGAAATTTTGTACCGCCAGAAAAATACTTTCTTGGAAGCGATGTCACACCAGATCCAACGTTGGTTGGATCTGGGTCCTTAATGTAATTAAAAACGCCTTTTTTGTAGGCTGTCAGGTAACGTTGGTAAATAGCATCTGGGGTTAAGGGTTGTTCTTGTTGTGGATTCCTAACAAGCACCTGCCTGCCGGCAGGCAGGTGCGGGAATGACAATCCTTTTACTTTCCCCTTGTCGCTGTAGACTTGATTTAGGATGGCTTGCTTTAGGTTCTTTTTGTACCATGCGGCTAGAATAAAGGCGTGGAAGATTTGGCGGATGGTGGCGAAATTCTTGCCGGTGTTGATTTCTTTTTCGATTTCGGGGAGGATGATTTCTTTTATAATTTGGGAAGCAACAGTATGCGCCTTGTCTGGATCCCCGACTAAAACATTCGGGGATGACAGATTCTTAGTCATCGCGGTGTAGTCTTCATCGAGCATTACCTTTAGGTGAGCGTTGACGACGTAGGCGGTGTTGTTGCTTTCAAAGACCTTAGCGGTGTCGGCTAGGATCCAGACCTTGTTGAAGGTGTTCACCGGGATCTCACTGGTGCCGTAGAGTTGCTGGGCTTTGGCATACACCCTGTCCCAAAAGACCTTGCCTAATTTATCTTCCGGGTAAATCATCGAGGCGGTTAATTGCTTTAAAATATAATCCTGTGCTAAAAGGTCGCGGCCTAATTCGGTTTTACCTAAAGATTCCGGGATCATGCGGTCTTTTTCGTAGGGGCTTAGGTTGACCCATAGATCGTCTTCAGGAATGGTTAGGCAGGCTAGAAAATAATTGATGAGGCGTTGGGATTGTTGTTTTATATCTGATTTATCATCACCGGTGTCTACTAGAAAATCAAAACGCAACGGATTCTCTGGATGAACCTTTAGGCCTTTAATCATTAAGGGCTTAAAGGCTGGGGATAGATTGACCATGGTACCGGGTTCAGGCAAAGACTGGATTCCCGTTTTTCCACCAAAGACGGATCCACCTCTGGCGGACGCGGGAATAACAGATTGGGCATAGGCTGGCTGTGGCGTAACAACAATGCTTACGCTAAAACTAGCCAACAGGCATAGCGATATTAACTTACGGACACCTTCCGAAAACATGGTTAAAGTGTAACACCTAGGCTTAAGAAAGGCAAACTACGCAGATATTATAAACTATTGCAGACAAATGACTTACGTATTTATTTATATAATCTATAATATTTCAAACACAATTTATCAAAAACAGGATTAGAATCAAATTCTTAAGAAATTGGGCGCTGCCCCCTATTAATCCAACACGGGATAGGAGCCTAGGATTTTCAGGAATTTACACATCCCCTCAAGTTGATTGAGGGCGCGTTTGACTTGAGGGTCGTTTTGGTGACCTTCGCAGTCAACGAAGAAATAGTAATCCCAGGCCTTCTTCTTGGATGGCCGGGACTCAATCTTGGTGAGATTGATCTTATTCTTCATGAAGGGGGTTAACATGGCATGCAGGGCCCCTACACTATCCTTAATCGAAAAGACTAAGGACGTACGGTCACGGCCGGTTGGGGGCACAATGGTATTGGCAATCACTAAAAAGCGCGTGATATTATGCGAACTATCTTGGATATTCTTCTTTAGAATATTTAGGCCATACAAAGGTGCGGCGATTTCTGACGCAATGCAGGCAGCATTCTTCTTTGTCGCAGCTAATTGCGCAGCCTTAGCGGTTGAGGCCGTCGGTATTAGTGCCGCCTTTGGCATATTACGCATTAACCAGTGACGGCATTGGCCAAAGACTTGCGGATGCGAATATACTTCTTTAATATTGTTTAAAGCACCGCGCGCCATCAAATTATGTGATACATCCAAAAGGATTTGTGAGCAAATCTTTAAATCAGATTCAACTAATAAATCCATCGTATGGGTCACGACCCCCTCGATCGAGTTTTCAATAGGTACAATGCCATAATCGCAATCCCCATGCTCAACCTTGGAGAAAACTTCAGCGACATTCTCACTATCCACATACTCGACGGAAGAACCAAATCTCTTAAGCGCGGCTAAATGCGTAAAGGTGGCCTGTGGCCCCAAATAGGCAATGCGCAACGGCTTCTCTAGATTCAATGACGCTGACATGATTTCGCGGTAAATAGCTTCAAAAGATTCTGGCTTCAAAGGTCCCTTGCTTAATTGCTTAACACGGGTCAAAACTGCTTTTTCACGCTCAGGGGCATAGATCGATTGTTTGTTCTTAATCTTTTCCTTGCCAATCGACATGGTAATGGCGGCACGGTCGTTTAATAACTCAACGATCTTCGCATCTAGGGCATCAATTTTTTTACGTAATGGTGTTAGATCCATCATTTAATCCTTATTCAACATTTTGCGGCACTTCTTGTTGAGCGCGTGACTGGCCGCTTGACTCTTGGGTCGCAGCTTCCTGCTCCATTTGGGCAATGGTCTGTTCTAAGACGGTGGCCGGTTGCGGCGCTGATTCTTCTTCCGTGGCCGCTGCGACACCTGCTTCAGTAGGCACCTGGCTTGGGATATCAACACCTAATTGAGAAAACTCTTCAATCTTCGGCAGGTCTTCCAAGGCCCTTAACCCAAAGTATGACAGAAATTCTTTTGTTGTGCCATAAAGGAAGGGGCGACCAGGCACTTCCTTGCGGCCCACGATATTAATCAATCCCTTGTTTAACAAATGCGCAATGGTGCCGTCGCTGTTAACGCCACGGATAATTTCAACCTCGGCACGGCCTACTGGTTGCTTGTAGGCAATGATAGCTAAACTCTCAAGTGCCGGGCGTGACAATTTCTCTTTGGATTTGGTCTTATAGAATTCACGGATATAACTAGCGGCATGGCTGTTCGATAACATCTGCCAACCACCGGCGATCTCGACGACCACCATCCCAGCGTTGCGCTCCACATATTCATCCTGCAAGGCCTTGGCCAATTCTTGAATCTGCGCTGGCTTAAGCTCCGGAAAAACTGTTTTAAATTGATCCAATAAAATCGGCTTATCGGAGACAAATAATAACGCTTCAATGGCGCTTTTATATTGTTTTAATTGTTCATCCATTACCCAATCTTCCTTTGCTTATAAATTTCCGTCAATAATTCCTCGGCGGTGGTGATCTTGGGGTTGCGCTCCAGGGCCTTTTGCATCATCCCTTCAGCCTCCGCCTTCTTATATTGCAGCTGCAATAAGATATTCAAGGCTTCTTCTTCGATATCACTTAAGGCTAAGCTAGTCTTCACCGCTGCCACCTGGTCACGCATCAGGGTAAACTTGCCCATCTTGCCTTGCAGCTTAGCCACCACTTCCTTGGCCTTCTGCTCGCCGATGCCAGGCAGGGTCTTTAAGTATTTCGTGTCTCCCCGATCAATCGCTTGAGCAATCTCACCAATGGCTTTATTGAGCGCTTTAACTGCCGCGCGCGGGCCAATGCCGGAGACCTTAATAAACTCTAGAAAAAAATCCCGCTCAACATCATTTAGAAAACCAATTAAAACCGGCACACCCGTTGAGGGGGTCATCTGGTAATAATGATACGTGATTAAACGGACATTGCCATTGCTATCTTTACTTTCTTGCACCCGCTGCAAAACCGACAAGGGCACTAAGATTTCATAAGATACGCCCCCCACATCGAGAACAACCGACATGTCATGCTGGGCTAGTAAACGTCCTGTAATGGCTGAGATCATATTAATTTAAACCGCATCATGTGCGCATGGCCTAAGGCCAGCGCTAACGCATCACTGGCATCTAATTTAAACCCTGCAGCCTTAATATTCAACAGGCGTTTTACAAATTCCTGTACCTGCGCCTTGGTGGCATTCCCGTTACCCAGCAAACTCTTGCGGATGCGCTTAACACTATGCTCAGCCAACTCAATCTTGTGTTGGGCGGCCGCTAAACAAATCACCCCACGCACATGCCCTAGGATCGAGGCGGTGGTGGGGTGTTTGGTATGTGCGTACAATTTCTCTAATACTAAAATCTGCGGCTTATTAACTTCAATGATTGTATTAAGGTGCTTGTAAATCTTGGCAATCCGCACCTCAAATTTATCTTTTGTATTAGGCTCGATCGTCCCCACTTCAATAATCTTAGGGGTTCCGGTGGTGATGTCAACTACACCATACCCCGTCGTAAT